>OMTP01000225.1 GCA_900313955.1 uncultured Lachnospiraceae bacterium
TCAGAGGTCAAGAACCCCAGCGGGAAGCCCAAAACGGCGACCTGCTGGGGTTGGGGGGCTCCTGCCAGAGGTCAAGAACCCCAGCGGGAAGCCAAAAACGGTGACCTGCTGGGGTTGGGAGACTCCTGTCAGAGGTCAAGAACCCCAGCGGGAAGCCCAAAACGGCGACCTGCTGGGGTTGGGGGGCTCCTGTCAAAGGTCAAGAACCCCAGCGGGAAGCCCAAAACGGCGACCTGCTGGGGTTGGGGGGCTCCTGTCAAAGGTCAAGAACCCCAGCGGGAAGTCCAAACGACGATCTTCCGGGAGCCATGTTCATCCATAAATGTCAGCCTGAACAGTGTACTCATAGGGGAGGCAATTAACAAATACCGGCTACTGAAGGCTGCGCGGAGCCGTTCTGCTCCAAGATCCGGAGCCTGAGGCACAAACAGCCGTCCCGCGCGGGCGCGGGATCGGAGCCGCAGGCGGAGACCCTTGACGGGTTCTGCATGAGGTGCTACAATCGCCGTCCCGACGGCGGCCGAAGAGTTCGTTCTGCTCCTGAGTCCCTCGCCGTCGGCGCCATGAGACGGGCACCTCATGCAGGTTCTGTCAAGGGCGGCGTCACGATGCTCTTGACTTGATTATTTTGAATAAGTTAAATACTTCAAACAGAAAGAGGCCGCCGTACTGTTTAGTGCGACAGCCCCTTTTTTTTAAGGAAAAATCTTACTGGGGGCGGAGCCTGGTCTGGATCCAGTACTCGCCCATGGACTGCCCCGGCTGCTCGGAGACATCGTCAGAGAGATAGGCGGCGAGGCCGTCGGCCGCGGGATCGTAGGCGCGGGCGGCCTCTTCGGTTGGGTACTCGATCTCGGCGTACCAGAATTCCGTGGGCAGGCCCTCGTCGACGTGGTTGACCTCCAGGTGATACCCACTTGGGAGCTCATAGGTGCGGCGGATCTTGGGGATGAGGGGAAGACCCAGCATGTCCTCGAGCTCATCAAACTTATCTTTGGAAATGCTGATCTCGGTCTCCTTGCGGACGATGCCTCTGCCGGACTTGAAGCAGAGGATGTAGTCCGTCTTCCCATTTTTCATAGCTTCCTCGCGGATGCGGACCGTGGGGCGGACGGAAAAATAGCCCTGCCGCATGGACTGCTCTTTGAGAAGGGGGAAGTCGGTCAGAGGCCAGCCGGAGACCATCCATTTTCTTTCAATTTCCATCTTCCCTGCCATCCTCTCCCTCGACCTCGGTGTAGTAGTCGTCCATGGCGACACCGACCATGCTGTCGGCCGCCTCCAGGAACTCGCCGTAGGTTGAGTCGAATGCTTTTCTGAAGTCGTCGTACTCCTCGACGCGCTCTATATTGTCCTCGCCGGTCGTGTCGATCGCCTCCATGACGCTTTCGCGCGTGATGGCGTAGGAGTCCACGTCGCCGACCTGGCAGACATAGGCGAAGAGACGCTCACCTTCGTCCGTCTCGAATTCGACCTCGGCGCGAAAGCCCGCGTACACTCCGAAGTCGTCGACCTTGCTGGTCTCATTGATCACTTTCATGGTCGTTCCTTTCTTTTGAAAAACAGGTAACTGTTGAGGAGGGTGCCCTTGCCCCGAAAAAACACGTCCTGCGGATCCAAATGGGCCGGTTCGATTGGCTCCATGGTGGAGGAACCATTAGAACCGTCCCGTTTGGGTTTCCTTTTCCAGGAGGCCGGTGGTTTCCGGAAGGCCCAGCATGATGTTCATGTTCTGGACGGCGGCGCCGGAGGCCCCCTTGCCCAGATTATCAAAGAGGGCGGTGACGCCGGTCATGTCGTCCTGGCCGTAGACGAGGATCTCCAGCTTGGAGGTTCCTGCGTAGGTGCCGGCGTAGATGGTCTTGCCGGTCTCGCCGAAGGGGCGGACGGAGATGAGAGGGTCATTTTCATAGAACCTCTGGTAGAGCCCGCAGATGTCCTCCGGAGACGGATGGCCGCTAAGGAGGCGGTTCTGAAGGAGAACAGTCGAAGCCATGCCCTGGCGGTAGTCGTCGACGACCGGAAGGAAGGCGGGCGGGTAGATGAGACCCGTGTACTTCTGCATCTCCGGCAGGTGCTTGTGGTGGAGGCTGAGACCATAGAGACCCGGCGTGGACAGGTTTTCGTCGCGGCCGTCGGCCTCGTACTGGGCGATCATTTTCTTGCCGCCTCCGGAGTAGCCGGTGAGAGAGTAGCAGACGACTGGGTAGTCAGGCGGCAGAATGCCCTCCTGAACGAGTGGGGAGACTGTGGAGATAAAGCCTGTCGCGTGGCAGCCCGGATTGGCGACCCGCCTGCTTGCCCTGATGGCGTTTCTCTGGCTCCTGTTGAGTTCGGGGAAACCGTATGTCCAGCCCGGGGCCACTCTGTGGGCCGTCGAGGCGTCAATCACTCTCACGTCCGGGCTGTCGATGAGGCTGACCGCCTCGCGCGCCCCGTCGTCCGGCAGGCACAAAAAGACAAGGTCCGCACTGTTGAGAAACTTGCGCCGCTCGTCTTTGTCGTGTCTTTTGTCCTCGTCAATCCGCATGAGTTCAATGTCATCCCTGGCGCCGATGCGGTCGTAGATCTGCAGACCCGTCGTCCCGCTCTGCCCGTCGATATATACCTTTGTTTTCATTTTCTAACACACCTCATTTTCATAAAAACTATAGAAACTATACCATTCGAGGCCCCCGTTCGCAAGGGAGACGTATCTTCCCCAACATTTTCACCAAAGATACACGCCACTTTTCGTTAAGATTTACATTTTTCATGATGATTTTTTGTGAAAATGATGTATAATGGGAAGCGTGGAAAATTGAATCGGAAAAAATACAAGCTTCCACAAATTCAGGAACAAACAACAACTGTAGAGAAATGAGGTTAAACACGAATGGCAAACATTGATTTAACTCAGTATGGAATCACAGGAACAACCGAGGTTGTTTACAATCCGTCTTACGAGCAGCTCTTCGAGGAGGAGACCAAGCCGGAGCTTACCGGATATGAAGTAGGTAAGGTCAGCGAGCTCGGTGCTGTCGACGTCATGACTGGAATCTACACCGGTCGTTCTCCTAAAGATAAGTTCATCGTCATGGATGAGACATCCAAGGACACTGTCTGGTGGACAACTCCGGAGTATCCGAACGATAACCATCCTGCAACACAGGAAGCATGGGCATCTGTCAAGGAACTTGCTCAGAAGGAGCTCTCTAATAAGAAACTCTACGTTGTGGATGCATTCTGCGGCGCAAACAAAGAGACTCGTATGCCGGTCCGCTTCATCATGGAAGTTGCATGGCAGGCACATTTCGTAAAGAACATGTTCATCCGTCCGACCGAGGAAGAGCTTGAAAACTTTGAGCCGTTCTTCGTTGTCTACAACGCTTCCAAGGCTAAGGTCACAAACTACAAGGAACTCGGCCTTCATTCTGAGACAGCAGTTCTCTTTAACCTCACAAGCCATGAGCAGGTCATCGCCAACACATGGTACGGCGGCGAGATGAAGAAGGGTATGTTCTCCATGATGAACTACTTCATTCCTCTCAAGGGCATGGCTTCCATGCACTGCTCCGCAAATACAGATTACGATGGCAAGAACACAGCCATCTTCTTCGGCCTCTCCGGCACAGGCAAGACAACGCTTTCCACAGACCCGAAGAGACTTCTCATCGGCGATGATGAGCACGGCTGGGACGACAACGGCGTCTTCAACTACGAGGGCGGCTGCTACGCTAAGGTCATCAACCTCGACAAGGATGCAGAGCCGGATATCTACGGTGCCATCACAAGAGACGCTCTTCTTGAGAACGTCACGATCGACGACAACGGCAAGCTCGACTTCGCTGACAAGTCCGTCACAGAGAACACCCGTGTATCTTACCCAATCGACCATATCGAGAAGATCGTCAAGCCGATTTCCCATGGCCCGGCTGCAGAGAATGTCATCTTCCTTTCTGCAGATGCATTCGGCGTCCTGCCTCCTGTTTCTATCCTGAGCAAGGATCAGACACAGTACTACTTCCTGTCCGGATTCACAGCTAAGCTCGCCGGTACAGAGCGCGGTATCACAGAGCCGACTCCGACATTCTCCGCTTGCTTCGGTCAGGCTTTCCTTGAGCTTCATCCGACCAAGTACGCTCAGGAGCTCGTTAAGAAGATGGACAAGTCCGGCGCTAAGGCATACCTTGTCAACACAGGCTGGAACGGCACAGGCAAGCGTATCTCCATCAAGGATACCCGCGGCATCATCGACGCTATCCTGAGCGGCGATGTCCTCAAGGCTCCGACCAAGACCATTCCGTACTTCAACTTCGTTGTTCCGACAGAGCTTCCGGGCGTTGACTCCGGCATTCTTGACCCGAGAGACACCTATGCAGATGCTTCTGAGTGGGAAACAAAGGCTAAGAAGCTTGCCGGAATGTTCATCGAGAACTTCAAGAAGTATGAGTTCAACGAGGCAGGCAAGGCACTTGTACCGGCCGGCCCGCAGCTGTAATTTTTTATCAGATTGAAAAAGATGACGCAACGGTTCACTTGTCAGCCTGCGGCGGCCAGTGAAAAAGCATTTCCGGAGTGGCACCTATAGGGGATGTTCTGCGGAGGAATTTCTTGTTACTGTTCACGGGTCATCCAGCGTGTTCCCCTGGGAAAGCACTTCCGGAGTGGACCTATAGGGGATGTCCGCGGAGGAAGTGCTTTTCCAGGGGAGCCCTGGCTGACCCGTGCACAGTAACAATTTCTTTCCGTAGGGCACCCCGGCGCGGAGCACAAAGGCCTTCTTTCGGAGCGCATTCGATTTTCG
>OMTP01000224.1 GCA_900313955.1 uncultured Lachnospiraceae bacterium
ATTGGTAGGAACTTCGCATTCTTTCGCTCGTAAGACTTTCTTGGTATGATGCGTTCATCAAACGACATACATACCAAGGAGGTCATTTTTATTATGAATGCAGAGAGAAGAAAAAGATTAGACACAGAATGGATGGACATGATCAGAAGGCAGGCCGCCAGCGGCCAGTCAATCAAGCGCTGGTGCGCCGAAAATGGCGTTGTTGAGAAGACTTTCTACCTCAGGAGGAGCAGTCTCATCGACAGAGGACTGTTGGATGCATCCGGCGATCCAGAGAAGGAGGTTGATCCTTCACAGGCAGAGCAGGCTGCAGGATTCGTTGAGATCACAACATCTCAGCGCCAAAAGGAGCAGCAGACAACGGCCCTTATGCCACTGCCTCCTGCTATAGCTCCGGGAAGTGACATCATTATACGGTACAGTGGATATCAGATTGAGGTCGGCAGCCACTTTGAGGAGCAGGTACTCTTCCGGGTTCTGGAGGTGATGCGTCTTGCTGAATGATGCAGACCTCTCAAAGATCGACCATGTGTACATCAAGCCGGGCCGCACTGATATGCGCAAGGGCGCCCCTGGCCTGACCGCCATCATCAAGTATGAGTTCGGATTAGACCCCTTTGATTCATCCTGCCTTTTTATGTTCTGCGGCTGCAAGAAGAACCTGATCAAAGCAGTCATATGGGAGCGGGACGGATTTTGCCTGTTGTCAAAAAAACTTAGTGGTTCAGGCCGTTTTTGTTGGCCCAGAACTGAGGAGGAAGTTAAAGAGCTGACACCGGAGCAGTTTCATCGTCTGATGGAAGGCTTTACGATTGAAGGAACCATCCAGATGAGGCAGCCCAAATATCTTGGATGAGCTGTCCGGTATACCTAAGAAAGCACGAATTTATTAAATTTGGAAGGCCATGAAGTCCTGCATAAATGCTTGAAAATCCAGTGGTTATGCAGTGGTTCATGGCCTTTTCCTATGACTGAAATTTTTAAATAAATATACCTATTTACTTGACAAATAGGTATATTTGTGATATTATATACCTATGAAACGAGGAGGTGATTATCATGTCGCTGGTGAAGCTGACGGACAAGAAGTCCGGCACCGTTTATGTTTATGAATCTGAATCTTATTGGGACAAGGAAAAAAAGGCTCCGCGTAACCGCAGAAAGCTGATTGGCAAGTTAGACGAGAATGGAAACATTGTTCCGACGGGGAGGAAGAAAAACCCCACATCCAGGGGAGACAGTGAGCATCAGGAGGACCGGAATTACAAAGAATTGTATGATTCGTGCCTGAAGGAGATAGAGGAAAAGGATCGCAGAATCACGGAGCTGATCATAAAAAATGAAAAGCTCTCCTCCCAGATAAAGAAAGACCAGAAGATTTTCCAACAGATCGGTGCATTACTCATAACAAAACATTCCTGAGAAATATAAACCGGGGGAACAGATGAAAGCGAAGATACGTGAAACGAAAAAAGGGACGGCAGTTACCGTTGAAGAAATATCAGTCACGCTTTATTCTGATTCCCTTCTTGAGAAGCTCCCCTCAGAGAAGCTGCTGGAAATAGTGCATTTGTACGCTGATTGGATCAAGAGGATCATCCCTTTCATCAATGCAAATGAGGATATGATGAAGAGTCTTGCCGCCAAAAACAAGCTTCAGGATGATTACCGTTTTGGACAGAGAAGTGAAAAGATATCTGTAGTCAGCGGCAAAGAGGACGCTGAAGGCGGGAAGGATACTGCAGCACCTGCATTCCCGGATCCACCGGATGGTCCGGAACGTGAAGAAGGTCCAAAGGAAACTCCGGAGACAACAAAAAAGGATGACAGAGATGCCTTCAAAAAGGATGAAGCTCAGGAGGGGACGACAGATGACCCTGCGGCCGACCTGGATCTCCCCAATACAGGAAGTAAAGAAAAGGGCCAGCCAAAGCGCTCTCCGGGCTGCATGGACAGAAAATATGGGAATCTCCCGATCCACATCATCCATGTCACATACACTGAAGAACAATTAAAAAAGCTTTATGGGACTTCGAATCTGACGGAAACAGGCGAGGTAATCGCCAGGGATCTGGCGTATCAGCCGGGCCATCTCTACATCCGCGAATATCACATCCACACCTATAAGACCCCCGCAGGCAAGATTGTACGTCCTGCAAAAGCCAGGGATGTGAAGATGGGGAAGTGCAGCCGGATCTCAGCGGAATTAATGGCATACATTTCGGAGCAGCACTTCTTCCTTATGAATCCTTATGCAAGGATTGAAAAGCATCTGCAAACGTATGACGGTCACATCTCCCGTCAGCTGATGATCGCCAAATCAATCAAGTATGCATTTGAACTGTTTGAGCCGCTTATCCAGCGGATGTGGTACCACCTGAAAACATCCGGTTACATCCAGGCGGACGAAACACACATCCGGGTTCAGAAGCTGCTGAAGGATAACCCATCGAAAAAATGCTTCATGTGGGAATTCATGACATCTGAATTGTGCCTTGATGCCCCGAAAGTTGTTATCTATCATTATGATGAATCCTGGGCCTATGACGTTGTCGAGGAACTGCTGGGCGACTACGATGGTCATCTGATAACAGATGGAAAGGACGCTTATCAGATTTATGGAGACAAACACAAGGGAAAGGTAATAAACTGCGGCTGTCTGTATCATTTCAGAGACAAGTTCGTAAAGGTGCTTAAATCAATGACATCCTTCAAATCGCTCTCCAGAGAGGAAAAGCGTCAGATCCCGGCATACCGAATTCTGGTCATGCTCGCATGGATTTTCCATATCGACGGCCTTGCAGAACTCGGAGAACCGCAGAAACGGCTGGTCCTGAGAAAGGGGGCAGTGTCTATCATGTTTGATGAGATGATGGAGTACATCCATTCCCTGAATGAGGAGGATTTCGAAGATGGCAAATATATGCACGAGGCGCTTGTTTACGCCAGGAACCAGGAGCAGTACCTTCGGGAATTTCTTAATGATCCATATGTCCCGAATAATAATTCCGCGGCGGAGAGAAATCATGTGCGGTTTGCAAACCTCAGGAACAATATCAAGATGATCAACTCCATCGATGGAGCCATAGCGACAGCCGATTCCTTTTCTATCGTGTCTACCGCCAGAGAGAATGGAGCTAACATCTACTACTACTTCCTGTACCTGTATCAAAAGCTCCCCTCTGCGCTGAAGGACATACCAAAGGGAACTTATGAAACTGCTGAAGAGTTAGACCGGTTCATGCCCTGGTCAGAGGAGTATAGGGCTTATGAGAAGGAACAGCTCAGACTCCATGGTGAGATGGTAACAGAGAACAGGATTCTAAGCGATACCGTAGAATACATACATCCGACACTGGACTGACAGTCACAGCAGAAGCAGCGCTGGGGTCTACCCCAGCAGCTTCTGCCAGCTGTCGTGAGCAACGATGTAAGGCTGTACACAAAAACAGGGAAGTGTGGCACTGCAGTACCACACTTCCCTGCTTTTTTCAAGAGAAAGTTCCTACGCGAACTTCCTACCATTTAC
>OMTP01000222.1 GCA_900313955.1 uncultured Lachnospiraceae bacterium
CCTGCTTTTGCGGCGAAAATTACTAAGTGAAGGAAGAAGGCCTTTGTGCGAAACGGCGAAGTGACCCCCCGTGAACAGTAACTCTGTCCCCATGGGCTCACCTTTGCGTAAGTCCAGAGGATACGCCCCCCGTGGGTTCTGTATGGTATAATGGACGCAGGAATATAGGAGGTGCAGCCATGAAAAAATACAGAACAAGGAAAATAGGTGCGCTTGGGCTTACCCTGGCACTTGCCTGCTCCGTGACCGCCTGCGGCACGAAGGAAAATGTCATTTCCTCCGCGGCGGTGAGCGTGGAGTCGGAGGTCGAAGAAAATGAGGGTACCCCGATCCCGGAGGTCACATCCGCGGCCGAAAGCTATGGCACCATCAGCTCCGCGGAATCACGCCCGGACGAGGAGGAAACAAATGCGGAAGATTCCGCCTGCGTCAGCGTGCCCTATGACACAGCCGTCACTTTCGACGGGCAGGCGCTCACGGCGAGCGTGACACCGAAGGATGGTTCCATGAGCACGCTGACCATCACCTATGGCGACAAAAGAACAGACGAAGAGATCATGAGCTCCCAGGCGGGAGCATGCCTTGTAAGAAGCGGCGGGCAAGCTTTCCTCTACATCGACAGCGCCTGGGACAACGACTACCACTCGACTCTTATCTATCGACTTTCGGATCTGGCCAGAGTTTCGGAGGTGGACGCCGGTATGCAGAACGGCCTGCCGACAGATGCAGCAAACATGACATTTGTCCGCCGCTTTGATCTTCTGGGCACCTATACCGCGACCGGCCAATACAAAGTTGGAGAAGACGGCCTTCCCGTCCTCAAAGATCCCTGGTACACCATCACGGATGGCCTTGGCAATACGCCCAACCGGGAGACCGCCGCGCCGCGCCAGATTACAGCCAGACAGGATCTGACATCCGACGAGGGTGCATCCATTCCCGCAGGAACCGCCCTCACCCTGGACAAAACCGACGGCGAGTCGCGCGTCCGTCTCCTTGACCCGAGCGGTCAGACCGTAACCTTCACCGTCATCGTGGACCAGGACCACGCCGAACAGACCATCGGAGGCGTCTCCATCGACGATCTCTTTGAAGGCCTGCTCTTCGCCGGCTGACCCGTGACCATAAGGAGAGGCAGTTACAGTTCCCTCGTCTGCCGTTGAGTCCCCCCAGAAAGCGATTCCGGAGTGGACCCTTGAGGGGCGTCCGCGGAGGAAGCGCTTGCGGGGTGCCCTGACGGGCCCGTGAAGCGTCAGAAGTGGGGGGAATTCGACACACCGCAACCCCAGCGAGAGGCAAAAAAGAGGGCTTCGCTGGGGTCGGAAGATATAAAGAAGATTTCAGGAGCTGGTTGGATATGAATCAGGAAATAAGAGCAATGAAGAATGAGCTTGTCGCGATGCGGCGGGACTTTCACCGCTACCCGGAGGTGGGCTGGACGGAAATGCGCACGACCAGCATTATCGCCCGCCGTCTCTATGATCTGGACTTTGATGAGATTCTGATGGGAGAGGAAGTCTGTAGCAGGAGTGCCCGCATGGGAGTCCCCTCGGAAGAAACCCTGAAAGCCTGCTATGCCAGAGCTCTGCAGGAGGAGGGGACAGATCCCGAATTTTTGAAGCGCACAAAAGACGGCATGACGGGCGTCATCGGCGTTTTGCGATGCGGAGAGGGGCCAACAGTTGCCATGCGCTTCGACATCGATGCTCTGCCGATTGAAGAGACAGAGGATAAGAGCCATTTTCCTAATGAGGAGGGATTTCACTCGAAGCATCAGGGGATCATGCACGCCTGCGGTCACGACAATCATATCACAGTAGGTCTTGGGACGGCTGCCTGTCTGGCCAGACACAGGGATGAGCTGCATGGAACGGTCAAGTTGATCTTCCAGCCTGCAGAAGAAGGTGTGAGGGGCGCCCGGTCGGTCGTAGAAAATGGCCACCTGGACGATGTCGATTTTCTTTTCGGCTCTCATATTTCTTCGATGGAAATGGATCCTGGCGAGAGTGAGAAGGGAAAAGTATTCGATGGGAGTGCGGAGAATGGAGGTGGGCATAGCACCGGGGTCATCGGCCTCGGCGCGTGGACGTCTCTAGCGACGACGAAGCTTGACGCAGATTTCACAGGCACCCCGGCTCACGCGGGCAAGGAACCTGAGGCGGGCGACAACGCCATGCTGGCTGCGGCAACCGCAGTTCTCAACCTTCAGGCAATCCCCCGCTTTGGCGGAGCCATGACACGCATCAATGTCGGGAAAATGGTTGCGGGCACCAGCCGCAACATCATCTGCGATCACGCCCATCTGGAAATGGAAGTACGCGGATCCACCACGGAGGCCAATACGTATATGGAGACGTATGCGAGAAGAATCCTGACGTCGGCCGCAGCCATGCACAACTGCAAAGTGGAAATCGAAGTCGAAGGAACAGCCTCCGCCGGGAAAAATGACCCTGATCTGGTGGAGAGAGTCAGAGCAATTCTCAAGGAGAACACAGATCTCAAAGTTCAGCCCCTCGATCCCAACCGTAAGCTCGTGAGCGAGGACTACGCCTGCCTTGCGGAAGCTGTCCAGAGTCATGGCGGCAAGTCCGTCTACTTCCTCAACATGGTTCCGGCCGTCGCATCCCTGCACAGCGATCATTTCTCTCCCGATGAAGTCGGTCTTCTGAACGGCGTCGAAGCCTTCACCGCGATTGTCAAAGGTCTGCTGAGTTAAAGAACTTTACATGCTCCGAGCAGGTAGATGCCTCTAACAAGCAGGAGAATCCCGCCTTTTTTGATGATCGGTTCCTAAATTGAAGAAGCTGATAGGTTAAAAAAATTTAACTACTCCGAGCAGGTAGAAAACTCTAGCTTGGGCATAAAGAAATAGATGCAGCTGTTTTCCCAAATGAAGCGATTGACTAACAGGCTGCGTCCTTATTGTTTAAGTGGCAGGAACTCCTGCCTTGTTGTGCTGGCTTTTCTGGTTATGTGCTTCCCGCATCTCTGCGAGAGCGGAGATCTTGTCGGCACAGGTAAGAACCCAGGCGCCCCTGGAGCTCGGAACATCGAAGAGATTGAGTGGCCACATGTGGGTGCGGATCATGGAGGCAACATCATCATCGATGGCGAAGTCGCGGCGGGCGTTTTCTTCGGCGATGTAGGGGTGGTGGAAGCCGTGGGCGTGGTCGCCGTGATTGTGCCAGTCGTAGAGGTAGTAGTCGTGAAGAACGGCGGCTTCGATCAGCTTCTCATCATTGACTCCCAGATGGAGGACATGGTTGATCTCATAGGCAATAGCAGATACGCGGAAGACGTGGTCGTAGGTGGTCGTCGTGCCGTGCTGAATGAAATCCTGCATGTGCTTTACTCTGTCATCTTCAGCATATCTCTTCGTGATGACTCTGAACTTGATCTCATCTTTTTTCTTCACTGTCGTCTCCTTTGATCTTGATACGGGAAAGTCTCTCCTGAACGCCACTGAAAAGTCTTGCCGGATCCATCTTGTGGGGCAGTGCTTTTTTTGTGCCTTTGTAAATGCGGATGTTGCGGACATGGTACCGCTCGCTGTCGGTCAGACCTTCGACAAATGACCCCGCGCGCTCACGCCATTTCTCAGCTTTGGCGCCGGCAGCTTCTGCGGCCTTCTGGGTTGCATTTCCAGCGGCCTCGGCAATTGCTGCGGGACCCTCGGAGGCGATCTGGTAGCCATTTTCCATGCGGCGGTCGAATTCGTTCTGCATGGACTCAAGTTTATCAAGCATAGAAGAGAGGGAAGCGAGTGTCATGGCCATGTCCATGCCGAAGATCAGCATAAAGCCAAGTGAGAGGCCTTCGGTGACAAGGGGATGAACATTGCTGCGTTCCGTCATGACGATGGGAAGGATCCACTCGACGATGACGACGCCGGCCGCGCCGAATCCAAGCGACGCGGGCAGGCAGATGCGGCCGTTGATGTTGAGCGGCATCTCGCTGTAATCCCACCACCGTGCATGGAAGCGCTTTTCGAGAAGAAACGAAGTGACATACTCGATAATGGCGCTTAAGATCATGGAAACAAGGAAAATGCCCCACCACGGCAGGTCTGTCAGAAACGACATGAGACCTGATCCGCTGCCCGACATGTTAAGCAGCTGCGGCAGATCCCCGAAGAGGAAAATGCCGCACAGGACGGCTGTACCGTAAATCGGGCATATGGGACCGAAGAGAAAACCACGATTCTGCCAGTGTTTGGTGTTGATGGTGCAGTAGGTGCACTCATAGAGCCAGCCGATGAAGCTGAAGACAATAAAATAATTGAAATACCTGGAAATGATCATCAGGTGAAAGAAGCCCTTTCGTAGAAATCAAATCATCTTGTCATTCAGATGCATTATACCACCTGTAGCCTGCCTCCGTTATAATACTTTTATGAAAATATGAAAATGTTTGTGTAAAAGGTTATCGTTCACGGGTGAGGTACTATGTCGCTCCACAAAAAGCCCTTCCTTTCTTGAAGAGTCAATTTTGCCGCAAAAGCAGGTGTTGAAAATTGAATATTTCTGAGATCAGGGTCTAGGTATCTCCTCCGGGGCGCCTCATAAGGAGAAACATCCGGCCTGATGCACCCATGCGTGCATCAGGCCGGATGTTTCAGGGGCAGATATTTTATATTATTGATTTGCCTTATAGAGGAAGGTCACCGCCTGGGCACGCGTGCATGGGGCGTTTGGTGAGAATGTGGTTTTTGTGGTTCCGCCAGTGATATTCTTTAGGAGAGCCCATCCGACTGGCGTGGCGTAATAGGCGGTCATGCTCACATCGGCGAAATTCGTGGATACCGGTGCATTGTCAAAATGGGGAACTGCTTTGTAGAGGAAGGTCACAATCTGTCCTCTCGTACAGGTGGCGTTGGGTGCAAAACTCGTTGCTGTGACGCCGCTGGTAATCTTGCTGCTGACGGCCCATTTGACGGCATTTTCATAGTAGGCACCGGGTTTGACGTCCTTAAAGGGAACAGTCACGTTGCTCACATCGGGAGAACCTGCATTTTTATAGAGGAATGTTACGATCTGACCGCGTGTGCAGGGAGCGTTGGGACTGAATGTCGTGGCGCTTGTGCCCTTAGTGATGTTGTTCTTGACAGCCCAGACGACAGCATCGGCGTAATATTTATCCGCAGAAACGTCAGCAAATGCGGATCCGTTCTCCTTCGGATAGGTGACATCGAAGCGGCCAACCGTCGTCAGGGTCTTGCCGTCTTTGCTTGTCCTGAGAAGCGCACTTGAGTAGCGGCCCTTGCTGTCGTATGTGTACTCATAAACCTTTGCGAGCTGGAAATCTTTTGTATCCTCATTGTACTCATACCAATTTTCCGTGAGTGGGTCTCCATCCTTATCGTAGGTGTCTGTCTCTTTGAAATCATCCTCAGCTATAGCGGAAATCTGATTGCCGTCCTTGTCATAGGCATAGGCAGTCACGGCAACCGATCCGTCCTCCGTGAACGTCTCCTCCTCGCGAGTCTCGTTCCCATCCTTGTCGTAGGTATAGGTCGTTGTAGAGATCAGATACTTCTCCTCGCCGACCTTCTCCTTGCTGTCAGTCTCATATCTCTTCGTTTCTTTGCGGTTCCCGTCCCCGTCGTAGGAATGGATCCATGCCTCGATCTCAGGAGATTCCTCAGGATCAAAGTAGGAGTGATATTCTTTTGTCAGCTCGTCGCCAGTATATTCATATTCATAAGACTCGCAGGGATCGGAGGACTCCGTAAGTCTGTAATCGATCTCAATGACATTTCCGTCCTTGTCATATTTATAATAGACATAGGGGGCAACGTCTTTCCCGACACCCGTCGATACACGTTTGACAAGCTTGTCTCCTTCGTAGGAAAATGTACATGATGCGTCTGCTGAAGAGGAAATATTCCCCTTTGCATCAGAAAAATGGACTTCGATTCCGGTTGCCTTATCTTGTGCCAGCTGTTCCAGTTGAACATCATCGAAGACAGTATCCACCGGTTCGACTGACTCCCTCGTAATTTCATCGTCCGCCATAGTCGGCATAGCTGTGGCCGCGCACATGGCGGAGACCACAATAATTGCAGTTGTTTTCACTCCTTTGCTCATCAATCTACATCTCCTTTGTGTCAGTTTTACCAATAAATGGCAATAAATGAGGAATATCTTTTTTGATTATAGGCATATTTGCACAATATGTAAATGCACTATTGCAAAATTTATGTAAAATGCATATAAAAAGGTTACGGTTCACGGGTCAGCCAGAACTGTCTCGAAAAAGCACTTCCTTCGCGGCCACCCCTCAAAGGTCCACTCCGGAAGTGCTTTTTCGAGGCAGCAACTGGCTGACGAGTGAACAGTAACATAAAAAGTTCTTGCTAAATGATGAAAATGTTTGTGTAAAAGGTTTTCGTTCACGGGTGAGGTACTATGTCGCTCCACAAAAAGCCCTTCCTTTCTTGAAGAGTCAATCTTGCCGCAAAAGCAGGTGTTGAAAACCGAATGAGCTCGAAAGAGCGCCAAACAAAGCGGAGAGCAGAGGGCTTTTTGCTCCGATTCGACCCAACCGAGAATAGCAATCGGACCATGGACACTAACGGTCCCGTCAGTCACTGCCTCAGAAAGTCAATGCTTCTTCTGCTCCCTGTCTTCTATCTTTTTCTTCCATTCGGCTGGGATCCCTTCGGATGGGCGCACGCGGCTGGAACGATATTGAGTGATTGTCTCACAGATTGTCTCGTAATTGAGGGCTGTTCCCTGTTCGTCACTGGTATAGTTGACCGCATGGTCTGCTTTGATGCCGAAACTGGCTGCGGTTCCGATGGCGTCAATATTGGCACCGAGGAAGAGAAACTGCCAGTGATGTGCATTTTCTTCATATTCAATCATTTCCCTCACTTCTTTAAAAGTGTGGCGTGTGCTGGCATTTTCCTGCCCGTCTGTCGTGATGACAAAGACAGTTTTCTCCGGAAGGTATTCCTCCTGGGTGTGGCTGTGGACATATTCGATATGGTGGACAGCCTCGCCAATCGTGTCGAGAAGAGCCGTGCATCCGCCGACATAGTAATCCTCTTCCGTCATCTGCGGGACATCAGCGATGGGAAGACGGTTGTGAATCACCTTCGATGCGTCATCAAAGAGAATGGTCGAGACAAGGGCAGTTCCTTCGGCTTTCTTCTGTTTCTCAATCATTCCGTTAAAGCCCCCGATTGTGTCCCTCTCCAGCCCCTGCATGGACCCGCTGCGGTCTAAAATAAAAACAAGTTCTGTCAGATCTTTTTTCATTTTCTTTACCTCCTTATTTAAAGGCGTTTCCTTTGGTCTGAAAAAAGCATACAGCAAAAGATTATGGAAAAGGTAAACTGGCAGGCGACCTTTTCTTAAAAAAACGTGCTATCATGGTCATAGATCATTTAGCAGGACGTAGAACCTGGGGAGAGAGCTTTTTTAACACGGCGTCTCTTCAGGAACTGAACAAAAAGAATAAAAGCAAAGCCAGACAGATCAAGCGAGGTGGTTTATCTATGAGAGGCAAGATGTATATGACGGATGCGCTGGATCCGGCGTTTTCTTATAAAGAGATTGAGGAATATATAGACAGTCATATTGTTTACGATGAGGAAGCAGACGAATGCCTGCATGACAACCATCTGGAAGACGGCCTGCTCCTGAAAGAAGGTGAACCGCTCTCCCCGCCGATCGTATTTCGTGAGAGTTCGTCTTCCTATGGGGCAAGGCCAAAAGCGGGCAGTCATCCTCATTTCAGAAGTCTCAACCATGTTCTCGACGAGATAGAAGAGTCATTTCAGGAACGCCTCATCCGGCTTGCCAATGAGAGAGATCTGTCCAATGCTGAGATCTACAAAAGGGCGAACCTGTCAAAGCAGCATTTTTCAAAAATTCTGCGCAATAAAGACTACAGGCCCCAGAAGGGGACAGCTATAGCTCTTGCTCTTGCCCTGCACTTAAATCTCGATGAGACCCGTGACTTTCTGGCAAGGGCCGGGTATGCCCTGTCTCCGTGCAGCCGTAGAGACCTCATTGTTCGTTATTTTATAGAACATGAATACTACGATCTGGATGAGGTGAATATTACACTCTACGATCACGGTGAAGAGCCGTTAAATAAGGAAGTGCGCTGTGAATGAAGTCTTACTTTTTGAAAGCAGGTGATCCATGTGTTATTTTTCCATTTATCTGATCTTCACATTGGGCTGAGACTCCTGGGCCGTGATCTTACTGAGGATCAGCGCCACGCTCTTCATCAGGTTGTCGATTACGCGAAGGAGAAACATCCCGACGCGGTGGTCATTGCGGGCGACATCTATGACAAGGCCATCCCGTCAGCGGAAGCGGTGGCCATCTTTGATGAATTTCTGACCTCTCTTGCGGAAGCTGTGCCGGATGCGGAAATCATGATGATCAGCGGCAACCATGACAGTGGAACCCGCGTCAATCAGTACAGGAGCATTCTTGCGCCACATCACATTCATATGATCGGGTTGCCGCCGATGAAGGAAGAGGAGCACATTGAGAGAGTGACTCTGACGGACAAGTATGGAAATGTCAATTTCTATTTGCTCCCCTTTGTCAAACCGTCTATGGAACGATCCCTTCTCATGACAGAGGAAGATGAGGGAAGTCTCTCCTATGAGGAGACTCTGCGCCGCCTGCTTGGCCGCGAGACGATCAATGAAACTGAGAGAAATGTCATTGTAAGTCACCAGTTTTTCTTACCTAAAGGACAGGATCCTGACAAGATTGAGCGCGCGGATTCAGAGATTATGACCGTGGGAAATATCGATGAAGTTCCCTCCGATATCCTTGCACCTTTCGACTATGCGGCATTGGGCCACATCCACAAACCGATGAAAGTCGGAAGCGAGACCATCCGCTATTCCGGGACCCCGCTTGCCTGCTCTGTCAGCGAGGCGGGCCAGAAGAAGGGAATCATCACTGTGACTCTTGAAGAGAAGGAAAGTGTGAAGACAGAAGTCCTGCCCCTTGTGCCTCTCCATGAAGTGCGGTCCGTCAAGGGGCTTCTGGAAGAGGTTCTGAAGGCGCCTTCTGATGACTATGTTTCCGTGACCATCACGGATCCGGTTGACCTCGATCTGACAGATATGCAGGATCGCCTGCGCGATGCATTTCCAAATCTGCTTGAAATAAGAAGAGAGATGCCAAATAAAATCGATTATTCCTCTGGAATTACGCGGGGAGAGGAGATGAAGGATCCATTTTCTTTAATCGAATCCTTTCTCGGCAATGATCTCACTGAGGAAGAAGCAGGTCTTTTGCGAGATGTCGTCAATGAGGCGGAAGGGGGTGAAGCGCGATGAAACCACAAAAGCTTACAATGGAGGCCTTTGGTTCCTATGGGGAGGAGACTGTCATCGATTTCACGAAACCCAATCAGAACCTCTTTCTGGTGACCGGCGATACAGGAGCCGGTAAGACGACGATTTTCGACGCCATTGTCTTTGCCCTCTACGGGGACGTAAGCAGTCAGGACAGCGGCAAGAAGGGAAGAGATCTGCAGAGCCAGTACGTGGATCAGGCAGTTGAACCCTTCGTGGAACTGGAGTTTTCAGAGGAGAATGACCTCTATACGGTTCGCCGCGTTCCCCGTCACGATCGCCCCATCAAGAAGGGCAAAGGAAAAGGCGGCCTCAAAGAAGTCAAGGAAAATGTAAGCCTTCTTCTGCCCGACGGCAGTGAATACCCTGAGAAACTCGCTGAGACAAATGCCAGGATCGAAGAGATCGTCGGCCTCACGCGCGATCAGTTTTTGCAGGTCGGCATGATTGCCCAGGGAGAGTTCATGCGCATGCTGCGTGTCGACTCCAAAGAGCGCAAAGAGATCTTCCGCAGGCTCTTCGGGACAAGTGTGTTCATGAATATCACAGATATTCTGAGGGAGCGTCGAAGAAAGGCGCAGACTGCTCTCGACAGGGTGAACACTTCTCTGAAGACGGAGACAGGGCATGTTCGCCGTGCCTATGATGATCTGGCGGGGGCCATAGAAAGGATCCAGGATGCAGATGTCCCTTCCGTGACAGATCTGGAAGCCGTGGAAAAAGGTCTGCCAGATCTTTCGTCATCTCTTGAAAATGAGGCGGATCTGGAAAAAGGGAAGGTTGCCGAACTGCAGAAAAAGCGGGATACAGCCCATGACGCCCTGACGCAGGCGAAAAACCTTGCGGGGCAGTTTGATCTCCTCGCAGAAAATGAGGAAAGGCTCAGAGAGCTGCATCTTCGTGATGAGGAGATGCAGGAGAAAAAAGTTCTGAAAGAGAGAATTGATGCGGCACTTGAGGTGAAAAACGCATGGGAACCATTTTCTCAGGCGGAAAAAGAGGCGGCAAAGACGGAACGGGGACTCAAAGAGGCGGATGCATCTCTCCCGGGTCTTGCGGAAGCCCTGCATGCGGCGGACGAAGAGAGCGAGAGAGCGAAGACAGCGCGGGATGCTGCGAATGACGCTTATACTGCTCAGAAAGAGAAAACCGGGCGGGCCTTAAAGCTGTTCGAGTCCATTGAAGAACATAGGGCATCTGCTGCAAAACTTAAGAAGGATGCTGAGGTCAATGAGAAAAAGGGAAAAGAAGCGGCGGCTGCGCTTGAGACTTTTGAGAAGCAGGTGCAGGAATGGAGAGAGACCGAGAAAAGCCTTGCGGACGCCGGGGTCAGGGCCAAGGAGCTGGAAAACAGATCTGAAAAACTGACTGCTATCTCAGACAGGCAGAGCAGGCTTTTGAAAGATACAAAGACGCTTGCCAGGGAGATAGGCAAAGTCGGCAAAATGCAGAATGCTTATGTCAAAGCGCGCGATGCATGTTCAAAACTGGATGAAGAGTATCGCAGGAAACAGAACGCCTATCTGGATGCTCAGGCCGGAATTATTGCCAGGGAGAAGCTCGTGGAGGGCCAGCCCTGTCCTGTCTGCGGATCACTCGAGCATCCACATCCCTGTCAGATTCCGGCAGAAGCAGAGAACATAACCCGTGAGGACCTCGATCACCTGGCAAAGAGCGTAAATGAGGCCCGGGCAGTTCAGGAGAAGACATCAGGCGAGGCGGGAAGGCAGAAGGAACTGGTCAACCAAAAGCAGACTGCCCTCCTGGAGAATCTGGAGGATTTTGAGATGCGACTTCATGAGAACCCGGATATGGAAGGAAGTTCTCTGCCGCCTTTGAAAAAAGCGGATGTAGAGGAGGAGCTGATCGAGCTGCACTTCCTGAGAGAACTGGAGAAGAACCTGATTGCAGTGGGCGAAGAGCTGGATGAAAGAGGTAAGAAACTCGCTCAGGAGAGGAAGGCAGTTCAGGGGGATGTGAAGAAGCTTACGTTTGTCCGCGATTCGCTCACCGGTGCGGAAGAAAAACGCACGCAACTGCAGGCGGACCAGAAAACGGCAGAAGCAAAAGCCACGGAGGCGCAGGTGGCGCTTGCCTCGGAGCAGGGAGCCCTGGAGAATCTTATGGCCGTGCGTCCCTATGAGACACCGGAGGCTGCTCTGGCGGATCTCAAATCTGCGGAGAAGATAAAAGCTGAGGCGGACAAAAAGGCAAAGCGAAATGAGAAAGCGGTGGATGATATTCGTGGCAGGCAGAAGGAGACAGAAACATTAAAGGCGCATTTTGAAGAGATTCTGCCGGAACAAAGAGAGGACTGCGCCCAGAAGAAGCAGATCTATGAGGAAACAAGGGAGGAGAAAGGTCTGCAGGAAGACGAATGGATGGATATCGCGCATTCGTATACAAAGAAGGATTCTCTTGCGATCGAGAAGGATTACAGGACATTTCAGGATGAAATTTTAAGGACAGAGACGGCGCTTAAGGCGGCCAGGAATGCGGTGGGAGAGAAGGAGAAGCCTGATATCAAGGCCATCACGGAAACCGTGAAGCAGGCAGATGAGGCTCTGTCCAAAGCAAGCGAATCTCTGAGCGGGCTCATAAAGGATCTGGATGTGGACCGACAGTGCGCGTCAGATTTTGCAGCCCTCATGGATTCACGCAGAAAAGCGCAGTCTGCCTATACGACGGTATCTGGTCTCTACAACCGCCTGTCCGGCCAGGTGACCGGAGGCCGCATGGATCTGGAGACCTTTGTTCAGAGATATTACCTGTCCCATATTCTTGAGGCAGCCAACCGCCGCTTCGAGGAGATGTCCTTCGGTCAGTTTGATCTGCGCATGGTGCCGGTCGAAGAGGCCGGACAGGGGCGAAACCGGGGGCTTGACCTTCGCGTCTACTCCAACATCACCGGCAAAGAGAGGGAAATCAGCACTCTTTCCGGAGGCGAGTCTTTCATGGCAGCTTTATCCCTGGCGCTCGGCATGGCTGACCAGATTCAGTCGTCCTCGGCGGGCATTCATCTGGATATGATGTTCATCGATGAGGGCTTCGGTTCCCTCGACGACAAAGCTCGCGACGAGGCCGTCCGCGTCCTCAAGAACATGGCCGGAGGCAGCCGCCTCATTGGCATCATCTCCCATGTCTCGGAACTCAAGCAGGAGATTGAAGATCAGCTGATCGTCACCCGCGACGACCACGGCAGCCATGCCCGATGGCAGATTTCGTGATGCTTGCGCAATACTGCAATACCATGTAGAATAATAGCAATTCATGTAACTGTTCAGCAGGCCTGACGAAGGTGCGATAAAAAAAGCACTTCCGGAGTGGACCTTTGAGGGGTGGCCGCGGAGGAAGTGCTTTTTTATCGCACCTTTCCGTCGGGTCCTGAACAGTTACCAATTCATAGGAAATGGTGACTGTTCAGGATAGGTTCTGGCGGATGGCAAAGACATCGTCCTGAACAGTCACATGGAATGTTCATTTCCCGCGGAGGGCATTATGACATATTTTACCTGCTTTTTTCTGGATAACGAAAAAGATATCATCGTGAATCTGTATAAGGATCTGGATAAGATCTTCTATGAGCTCACGACGCCCAACTACAACTCGGGCAATCTGATCAGAAATCTGGCAAAACTTTGTGATCTGCCTCTCTCCCAGAACAAGCAGGGACTTTTTGTAATTCGCGGGGAGGTACCCTGCTACATCGACGGCAGCAATGAGGAAGTCTACATTTTTCGGCTGGGAAACACCAAGATGGCCAATATCTTTCCTGACGGCAGGGTGGAGATGAAGGCTTCGATTCCGGCTATTTCCAAGACCCTCATGAGCCAGACCCACGACTACCGGATGGACGCCTACAAGACCATTTTCAAGACCTATATTCCACGTGAGTACAAGTTCCGAAGTGATCTCCACACCCACATGAACGGCAACCTGGCCCCGGATATTCTTATTGCTCTGGGCATCTGCCACCAGATCCGCTACCCTCTCTACTATGTGAGAAAGCTGGACTTAAAACTTACCCACAGTCAGGAACTTGCCCTGTCGGCACAGCGCCAGAAGGTGGCAAAACAGTTTGTGGATTCGGACCTCAGTGGCAAGTATCTTGACCGCAAGATCAATGACAACACTTTTATCAACTTCGCGGATCTCATTCTGAATAATCTAGATAACGCTGAGATGAACATTGTGAAGATCCGCACATCTCTGGCTATCCTCAAGGACGGACAGGCGGTTTTTACTAACCTCGAGAAGGTCTACCTCTACCGCTATGTCTTCTGCAAAGGGCAAGAGAGCAAGACGAAGATCCCGGTGGATGATATTTCCGGAATTCCGGATCCTGATGTGCGCAGGTTTCTTGAGCAGATGAGAAAAGACGGGGAGAGCTATGCCTTCCACAGCAATACCATTTACCAGGACCTGCTTCTCTGGATTGCAAGAAGCTATGCAAGGCAGGGCATCTTCTACGCAGAAATCTCGGACACGACTCTGGTCAAAAAGTACGAGTCCATTCGTATGCTGGAGGAAGTCCACGAGGTTATGCCTGCCATCTACCAGGAGACGGGCGTCATGATCCGCTTTCTTGCCGCCATGCGCCGCATACCGCTCACGATTGTCAAGGACCAGGTGACGCCCGATGACTATCTGACCAAAAACATCAACGTCCTCCGTGCAGTAGCCGCTGACCCCTATGTGGCCGGATGCGACTTTGTCGGCGAGGAGATCAACGATATCATCACACTGAAGCCGATTTTTCAGGAGATTGTGAAAATCTGTAAGGCAGAGCCGGACTTTGTCATCCGCATTCACGCCGGGGAAAATGACTCCCAGAAGGACAATATTGCGCACAGCATCGAGTGTGTCCGCGACTCGCTGGCTCCAGGCCAGAGCATGCCTCATATCCGTCTTGGCCACGGCCTCTACATGCACTCCCTTAAGTCTCAGAAAGGAAAGGCGGTTCTGGAGGAGCTGAAGAAGTATCAGATCACCCTGGAGTTCCAGCTGACCAGCAATGTCCGCCTCAACAACCTCAATTCCCTGGAGAACCACCCTCTCAGGGCTTATATTGCAGCCGGCATCCCCTGTGTGCAGGGCACGGATGGAGCTGCCCTCTATGGGACCAACCCAATCGATGAGCAGCTGGCCCTTGAGAGGCTTCTGGACCTCACTTATGATGAGATGATGTGGATGAAGAAATCGGAGACGAAGATCATTGAGGAGAGCCGGGAAGCTTACTCTGAAAAGAAGCAGAAATTTGTCAATCTCATGGGAAGCCAGAGCCTGGAGGGCTTTCTCCTGGCCCGCATGGAGAAGGCGGAGCAGACAGGCAGAGGTGTCTCCCTCGCCCGCAACCGCCGCCTCGACGCCAATCAGGAGCTGAAGGACCGGATTGCCGAGCTGCCCTGGGATAAGACACCGGTCATTCTTATGGGAGGCAGCTTCAACACAGAAAACCGGACAACGCGCGTCACGGAAGAAGGACAGGAGATCCTCGACCGGATCCTCAGGAGGCTTGATCCGGAGGAGTACTTCTTTGTGATCGGCCATAAGATGTCCGGGTATGAAAAGTATCTTGTCGACAACAATAAGAGAGGCTATACCATCTTTTCAATTGTCCCTTCGCGCATCACGCCGAAGATCAGGGAGAGCCTTCTTTCGTCGGATGTCTCCATCCGCGTCTCGACAGAGAGCGAGGGCATGGGCATCTACAAGAGCTTCAACTATGAGATTTTCGAGCGCCGTCCCTCCCTTGTCCTGGGCTTTGACGGCAACTCCGCCGGCATCAACCTCATCCAGGAGGCCAAAAACGGCAAGGGTCATGCGAAAATCTATGTCTGGGAGAAGTGCCGCGCCCTGAAGGAAAAGGCCCAGTCGCTGGAGGGATATGTGAAGTTCTTCTGCGATATCTGACAGGAAGAAACAGCTCACATTGACAGGCCGTCTCTTAAGTGTATATTCTTGGTATAAACGACATCGCTGTTTCCTTATTTGTGAAATGTAACCACCGCCGGATTGGAGGTGGAGAAGATGATTGTTCAATCAGTGAAATGGGGAAATAGTCAGGGCGTTCGTATCCCTGAGGAATGCCTGCAGCAGGCAAACATTGTTACTGAAGATAAAATGAATCTGGAGGTTCAGGGCGAAGGTTTTGTGCTTAAGCAAATGCAGAGGCGTCTCAGCTTTGAAGAAAGGATCGAGAAATACGGTCCTCTTACTTTTGCACCTGAAACCGACTGGGGAGATGACCACGGGGATGAAAGGTGGGAGGAGAATGGATTTTGAACTTATTTGATCGCATTCCAGATAAATTTTTTACGATTCTGGCTTCCAGTAAGAAGGAGCTCTATGTCCAGGCCCTTTTCGTCCTGCGGGATGCATTTCAGTCGGAACTGCAGATTCGCCGGGATGATCTCCTGGCCCAGCTCACGGACTCGCTCGAGAAGGGCATCATGGATGCTGATTTCACGGAGGAAGCGGAGGAGGAGGACGTGGACATCGAAGAGGCAGCTAACGTCTCCGGAAAAGCGCATCTTCTCCTCAGAAAACTCAAGGATACCGGATGGGTGGAGACAGAGTATGCAGCGCACAGCTTCGAGGAGTATATCACCATACCTGATTATGCGATCGAAGTCATCAATCTGCTCTATGACCTTACATCGCAGAAGACACACGAGTACAACAGCTATGTGTACGGGACCTATGCCGTTTTGGAGAATGCGGATACAAGTCACAGCAATTACTTTTTTGCACTTCAGCAGGCGTATACCAACACAAGCAATCTTGTCGTGGAACTGAAGTCGCTTTTTAACAACATCAAAAGATATTTTCAGCTGGTTGAGAAGCCCGGACAGGATGTCAACGATCTGCTCCATGAACATTTTGACGAGTACAAGACGAAGATCATTGATGCCGTCTACTATCCCCTGAAGACGATGGATTCTGTACCCCGCTTCAAGAATTCGATTCTGGATATCTTAAATGCCTGGATGGATAATGAGGAGATCAGGGACCAGATTGTTAGGGAAGGCGTCGAGCGACGGGTTTTCAGCTCCGGAATGGAAGGACGCGAGGAGACACAGAGCATGCTCGCTTCTACGATGGATACCTATGAGACAATCGAAGAGATGATCCGCGAGATCGACCGCAAGCACAATGAGTACACCAATGCTTCCATTGACAAGATCCGCTATCTCATCAATGCGGATCAGAGCGCAAAAGGCAAACTCGTCGATCTTCTCAAGCACTCGGGGGAAAGCCGCCTGATCGCTGCGATGGAGGACAATGTCGAGGTATTCCAGCACTCTTTTGCAGATGCAGACTCTCTCTATGAGCAGGTGAAGCGGACGCGGCGGTCGGAGGGTAAGCCACTGGCAGTCGCGGAAGAGAAAGTTGATCCGGCCATCATAGGGAGTTTCCTGGAGGATGTCCGAAAGCAGTACACCAATCAGAAAATCGATGCCTATATTCTGGATGTTATGGGGGACAGAGAATCGGTCGCGACAGAAGAGTTTCATCTGCCAGACACGGAAGATTTTATCTTGTTCCTTCTGGGAACCATTCGCGGAGGCGAAGAGAGTAGTCCCTTTACAGTGACATTTTCTGAGGGAAATGTAGATGTCGACGGATGGAACCTGCCAAGAATTACATTTTTCATGAGGAAAATGAACGGAGAGTGACCTATGTTTGAAGAGAAATATGAAAAACTCGGCATGATGGATAAAGAAAACTTCAGAAAAATGGTCAATTGGCTCCTGGGCCACAGTTTTCTGAATTCATCGATCTATGACTTTACGGATAATATTCGACGATCCAATCCGGATTACCTCTTTGTGGAGCGAAATTTTGAACTTTTTTCAGAGTATTTTGCCTACGCGGGCTTTCATTTGGTCAAGGATTCCAACTATGGTGTCATTGCCCTTGCGAGTGAGTATGATGCCAACCATGTCCATTTTGACAAGCTGACGACGCTCCTCGTTTACGGGCTTCGCCTCATCTATGAGGAGGAGAGGGAGAAGCTGTCATTGTCGAGGGATGTGTTTACGACGACGGGCGATCTCGTTCACAAGCTGATTTCGGTGGATGCTCTCCCCAAAAAGCCGGCCAATATGCAGATTCGAAACAGTCTCCGGACCCTTGCGCGCTTTCAGATGATTCTCAAAGTGGATGGCGTCTGGGAAAATGCAGGCACAAGATATCTGATCCTTCCGTCCATCCTGTTTATTGTCTCCAATGAGAGAATAGGAAATATGCATAAACTGATTGAGAGCGACGCACAGGCAGAAGAGACGGCCGGAGTAGAAAATGCAGAACTTGAGGATGGAGAATAAGACGGGAGATAGATTATGAGAAAGGTTACGCGACTGCTTCTGATTCACTGGTATGGATACGATAAAGAAGTCATTGAGTTCGGCGATATCAATTTTCTGACCGGAAAGACGGCCAGCGGCAAGTCCACGATCATCGATGCTCTGCAGCTGCTGCTCCTGGGGGATACCTCCGGCACATTTTTTAATAAGGCTGCCAATGACAAGTCTGTCCGCACACTCAAGGGATACCTCTTCGGGGAGACGGGAGATGACGGCGACACGGGCTACCAATATCTGAGAAACAGTCGTTTTACCAGCTATGTGGCTCTGGAGTTTCTGGACACAGAGAAGAACACAAACTTTGTGACAGGGTTTGTGGCGGACTGTTTTAAGGATCAGACCTATAAGTCGCGCTGGTTCATCTTAAGAGACAGCGCCCTGCCGGAAAACCTGTTTATTGATGAGAAGACGCATGTGCCTTATACACTGGAATCGGAGCTGAAGCCCTTTCTCAATCGGGAAATTGGGAAAAAGAAGTACGACCTCTTTGATACCAATCGCTCCTTTCAGAATGCCCTTCTGGGCGTGTATGGTCAGGTCAAGAGGAAGTATCTCATACTCCTGAGAAAAGCGGTGCCCTTTTCTCCCATCACAGACATAGAGGGATTTATCACAGAATCGATCTGTGATGTGAAGAACCGCATCAATGTCGAGGAGATGCAAAGTGAGATCCGTCAGTACAAGCACCTGGAAGATGATGCCGCCAGAATCCGTGTGCGAATTGAGCGCCTGGGGGAGATTCATGAGGAGAGCGCAAAGTATGACCAGCAGGTGGACACCCTGCACCAGCAGGAATATATTGTCGACAGGGCGGAGCAGGAAGAAAAGAAGGCGGAGAAGGTGTCTCTGACAGAAGCTCTCGTCGGCTATCAGATAAAGCTCACATCCAATGACGATAAGATCAAAAAGCTCATGCAGGAGATCGAGGAGATCAGTGCGGAGATCGATGACCTGCAGGCCGCCTATGCTTCTTCTGATCTTACGAGGAGGGCAGAGGATCTGGAGCGCAGGCTTGGTGAGCTGAAGAAACAGTTGAAAAACCTGACCGACCGCCGTGACAGGGCCGTGGATCAGGTGCGCAAATACGGAGATACATGGGGCCATGTCATTGAAGAGATGGCAGCCATTCCGGATGTCGCATCGGAAGTTGAGGCAGGAGGGCTGTTTGTGATCCGCCCTGAAGAGCGGAAGATTGTTTCCGATATGGTGGGAATGCAGAAGGAGACCATCTCCTCTTTCGCACTGCGTTCGTCTATGGATGCGGTCAAGGGGCTGAAGGAGAAGATCGAGAACGCGGCGTCAGATCTGAGAGCCGAGGTAAAGAGACTGGAGAGCGAGATCAAAGAGCTGGAGAGCCGCGCGGCTAATCTCAGAAAAGGAATCAAGCCTTGGTTTAACAGTGATAAGGAACTAATTTACTTATCAACTGTTAGCTGACGGTTTCCGGGGTGCATACGGACAAATCCCGTCTGATTTCTAACAGGAAGTCAGACGGGATTTTCTCTTTATATCACGAATTATGGAGGACATACCATGAAAACCTTAATATCTTGTGCCTACAACATGGATAACTGCTGTGTAGAATTGAAATTCAACGATGGCAGCATGATTGCCATTGATACGATTGCGGTTGAAAATGAGATTGCCGACAATATGTATCAGCGGTCAGAATTGGACTATCTGATTTACAATGACCCGATTGGATATGCCGACCTTATCTTGAATGGCGATTCCGAAACCTATTTCAAAACTGTAACTGAATGTAATTCTTTGGATACTTAACAATCACACCACCCATGGAAAGAAAAATTTCTATGGGTGGTTCTTTTTTATTTCATGTTTAGGTTATGCGGATAACCTTTGACTTATCTGCGTAAAATGAATAGAATAAAAGAAGATTATCACCTAAATGGGAGGGAAAGCAAAAATGGAACAACGTGTGCGGATTTGTGACATTGCGGAGGAATTAGGACTAAGCACCGCTACGGTATCGAATGTGATCCACGGTAAAACAAATAAAGTTTCCGATGAGACAGTTCAGCGTGTAACAGCCTTGCTGGAGGAGCGTCAGTACATCCCCAGTATGGCAGGGATTCTCCTTGCACGGAATAGTTCCAAAATCATCGGTGTCTTTGTCAATGACCACGAAAAATATGAGGGACACACGCTGGATGATTTTTTCATTGCGTCCTCCTTAAACTTCCTTTCCACAGAAATTGAATCCAGCGGACGGTTTATGATGGTAAAAAAGCCAAATGCGCTGAGGAAATCATTCGATTTGCCTCCATGTGGAATATGGATGGGATTGTTGTGATTGGATTTTGCGATCCGGATTATATGTACCTGCGTAATCATATGCGAATCCCTTTTGCGGTTTATGATGGCTTTTGCGAAAAACCGGAGCGAATACTCAACATCACGATTGATAATTTTGAAGGTGGCTATCAGATGGGATGCCATTTCCGTGAATTAGGGCATCAAACAGCTCTGTGCATTTCGGATAATAACATTTGCGTGGACATGGAACGCTTCTGCGGTTTTTGCAAGGGATTTGCCCCCGGTAAGGCAGATCTTTTGCTGATCCCAATGCAAAAGGAACAGAGATGGTCGTTTTATCTGTCAAATTTGGAGAAATTTCAACAGGTGACCGCTGTGTTTGCAGTTTCAGATTACTATGCTATAGATTTGATGCATTTCCTGATTGAGCAAGGCTTTTCAGTGCCAGAGGATATTTCTGTGGCAGGATTTGATGATACGCCTATGTGTGAAATGGTCACTCCAACTTTGACCACAATAAAACAGGATGGTGCTTTGCGTGCAAAAATTGCTATTAGAAAGCTGAAAGAGCTGAGAGAAGGTAAAGAAATCTGCACAGAAGTGAAATTGCCAGTGTCTTTAGTTGTACGCAGAAGCACGAAGGAACATAAGTAAAATTGCACAAATCTACAAAGCGTATTTTGTAAATAGTTACATACTTAACCTTTGTAATTCCACTTCCCGGTTGCTACAATGGAAACAAATCAATTGGGAGGTGTGTTATAAAAACAAAGGATCATTTTTTCAAAGCAGTATGCACCCTGGCAATTCCTGTAGCATTGCAATCCATGCTGCAATCTTCTTTTAGCATGGTAGATCAAATCATGATCGGGCAATTGGGTGAAATCAATGTGGCCGGTGTGGGCTTGGCAGGAAAATTTGCATCGATTTATTCTGTGGTGATTTCCGCCATTGGCGCTGTTGCCGGAATTATGATTGCTCAGTATCTGGGGCAGAAAAACCGAAGCGAAGTCCGCCGGAGTTTCTTTACAAACTTGCTGCTGGGAGCAGGCATTGCCGGAATGTTTATGGTAATATGCACCCTGTTTCCGAATCAGATCATGGGAGCTTATACCAGGGATGTGCAGACCCGTCAGGCGGCAGCAGAATATTTGATGTTGATTTCCGGAACTTTTGTTCCTATGGCTGGAGCAACCCTTCTTTCCACATTGTTCCGTTGTTTGGAAAAGCCCCGGCTTCCCCTATATGCCAGCATTCTGTCAGCGTTGTTGAATACCAGCTTGAATTACATTATGATTTTCGGCAAGCTGGGGATCTCACCCATGGGTGTGCGTGGTGCGGCATTTGCTACAGTAATTTCCCAATGTGCCAATTTTCTGCTGATGCTCCTAATGCTTTCCAAAAACGGTTTCCTTTTGAAATCCAACGAAGGAGAACCCACTGCAACACTCCGAATGAATTGGGGGCAGTATTGGTCTATGCTGCTGCCTTTGCTGGTATGCGAGGTGGTGTGGAGTCTGGGGGAAAATGTCTATGCCACCATCTACGGGCACATGAGTACCGATGCCAGTGCTGCTATGACTTTGACCAATCCCATCCAGGGATTGGTGATCGGTGCGTTGTGCGGATTGTCTCAAGCGGCAAGTGTGATCATCGGAAAACACCTGGGCAGTGGTGAAAACGAGGAGGCCTATTGGTCAGCGAAAAAGCTGATGCTCTACGGTGCTATTGGCTCAGCACTTCTATCTGTCATTGTAATGATTGCCAGCAAAGCTTATGTGGGAATCTATCAGGTAGATAATGCTGTAAAGACTATGACAATGCAGATTCTCTTTGCCTATGCCATTGTAGTTCCGGTTAAGGTTCTCAATATGATTTTGGGCGGCGGAATTATCCGAAGTGGTGGACGAACAAAATATGTCATGTTCATTGATATGGTCGGTACATGGTGTTTTGGTGTTCCTTTGGGGCTTTTAAGTGCATTCGTCTGGAAGTTGTCCATTCCTTATGTATATTTTCTACTGTCACTTGAGGAGTGTATTCGCTTTGGCATTTCGTTGATCGTATTTCGCAGACGAAAATGGATGAACCAGTTGGAAGCGTCATGAAGTAATGGAGGATTATCATATGGAAAGAAAAATTGTATTAAAACAAGATATTTTAGATGCGCTGCTCAGCGTTGGGGTAAGTAAAGGACAAACGATCATGGTTCATACCTCTCTGAGTAGTTTGGGATTTGTCTGCGGCGGAGCGCAGATGGTAATCGAAGCACTTATAGAAGCAGTCGGTAACGAAGGAACGATTATGATGCCTACGCAATCATGGAAAAACCTTGATCCCACTACAGGCGTTCATTGGGAGGAACCGGAAGATTGGTGGCAATTGATACGGGATAATTGGCCAGCATATAACAAAGAGATTACCCCTACAAACACGATGGGTGCCGTTGCTGAAATGTTCCGAAAATGGCCAGGCGCACTAAGGAGCGATCATCCGGCCCGCTCTGTGGCTGCATGGGGAAAGTATGCTGAATACTTGACCGCTGCCCATGACCTTTCCAATATTTTTGGAGACGGCTCACCTATTGGAAAACTATATGAATTGGATGGCCTGGTTTTATTGATTGGCGTGGGATATGACAAAAATACATCGCTGCATCTGGCAGATGTCCGGGCAGATTATCCCGGTAAGCATAACAGTATCGAACATAGTGCGGTCATGGAAAATGGTCATCGTGTCTGGAAGCGGTACGAAACACTTTTTGTAGATGGTGAAGATTTTAATGAGATCGGAACTGCTTTTGAAAATGCGTGTCCCATCCACAAGGCATCGCTTGGTAATGGCACAATCCGTCTGATGAAACAGCGGGATCTGGTAGATTTTGCTGTAAGATGGATTGAAGAAAACCGCAAATAGAAAAAACGCTGCAAATTTCTCCTTACGTGATGGAAATTGCAGCGTTTTTTCTGTTTGATATGTTTAAGATTCAAAGGCAAATATTGTCTCCGTTGGCAGTTTCTCGTTCTCACAGTTCAGAAGATAGGCTATTGCCTTGTTCGCAAAGCGATTTGTTTTCATCGTGTCCCAATCGGCAAGCCGGAGGATCTCCGCTGTGCCATTCTCAAAATCAAATGAAATCTCGCCCCATTCGCCGTCGCAGTCTGCTTGGTATTCGTAGATTGCGGCGGCGATTTTCTTTTT
>OMTP01000221.1 GCA_900313955.1 uncultured Lachnospiraceae bacterium
CTCGTCAGCCAGTTGCTGCCTCGAAAAAGCACTTCCGGAGTGGACCTTTGAGGGGGCGCTGAACGTCCAGTGGACGTTCGTTTAGCGCCGACCGAAGCGGAGCGTAGAGCCGCGAAGGAAGTGCTTTTTCGAGACAGTTCTGGCTGACCCGTGAACTGTAACAAGGCACGGGCAAAAGGTCCGTGCCTTTAAGTTTTTCCTTGACATATGCTGAATATATGATAATATATTCATATGAACAGAAAATCATTAAATGGAGGAACAAGGGTGTCTCAGGTGATGTACGACAATAAGGCGATTAACCATCTGATTCAGGACGTCTCGGAGGACGAGCTGTGCGACCTGGCGGAGCTCTTCAAGGTGTTCGGGGACTCGACGAGAATCAAGATACTCTACGACCTCATCCGGGGCGAGAAGAATGTCACGGAGATCTGTGAGGATCTGGACATGAATCAGTCGGCGATTTCCCATCAGCTGAAGATCCTTCGGACGTCCAAGCTGATCGGGGCCAGGCGCGAGGGCAAGGCCATGATCTATTATCTGGCCGACGATCACGTCAAGACCATTATCGCGATGGGCAAGGAGCACATCGAGGAATAAGGGGTATTGCAAACCGGCAGCCGCGGGGAAGCGCACGAAAAGCACTTCCCAAGGTTGCCATATGGGCCATACAATCTACAAAGAATGATGAGGAGGACAAGATCATGAAGAAGAAATTTAAGTGCGAGATTGACTGCGCCAATTGCGCCGCGAAGGTGGAGGACGCCATCAAGAAGATCGACGGGGTCAATGACGCCAAGGTCAATTTCATGATGCAGAAGTTCACGCTGGACGCCGACGACGCCAGATTCGACCAGATTCTGGACGAGGCAATCAAGACTGGCAGGAAAATTGAGCCAGACTTCAGCGTCGCTAAATAAGACATTTGGTAACTGCTCGGGACGGCCTCTTGCGGAGAAAAAAAACGTCCTCATGTCAGCATTAAGGAGATGAGGAAAGGTTTTTCCTGGAACAAAAGCCCATCCTGAATAGTGAACATTTTCGTAAGCGATTCGCGGCACTTTTAAGAGAGGCCGCGAATTCTATTTTTCAAAGGAGACTCCTATGTCGGACAAGCAGAAAAAAGAACTGAGAAAGATCCTGATTGCGCTTGGCGTTTTTATCGTGCTCATGGTTCTCGATAAGACGGGAACATGGCCGGCTGTCTTCGGGGACCGCTGGCTCAGCCTTATTCTCTACATGATTCCCTACCTCGTCTGCGGCTGGCCGGTCATCCGCAAGGGCGTCCTCGGCATCGTTCACCACCAGATGTTTGACGAGTCCTTCCTCATGCTGGTGGCGACTATCGGCGCCATTGTGACCGGCGAGAACTCCGAGGCCACGGCCGTCATGCTCTTCTATCAGGTCGGCGAGTGGTTCCAGGATTATGCGGTCGACAAGTCGAGAAAGTCCATCTCTGACCTCATGGATATTGTGCCTGAGTACGCCAATCTGGAAAATGAGGATGGCACGGTCGAGACCATCGATCCCGACGATGTCGAGGTGGGAAATGTTCTCGTCATCAAGCCCGGCGAGAAAATACCGGTCGACGGCGTCGTCCTCACGGGCGAGAGCATGGTCGACACCAAGGCCCTGACCGGCGAGTCCGTGCCGAGAAGCGTGAAAGCCGGAGAGGAGATCATTTCCGGCTGCATCAACGGCGAGGGACTCCTCCGCATACGGGCGAGCAAGGCCTTCGACGACTCGACCGTGAGCAAGATCCTCGAGCTTGTCGAGAATGCCGCCGAGAAGAAATCCCACACTGAGAATTTCATCACCCGCTTCGCCCGCGTTTACACGCCGACTGTCGTCTTCGCGGCGCTTGCCCTTGCCGTCATCGGAGGGGCTGTCACCGGCAGCTGGATGACCTGGATCTACAGAGCCTGCACCTTCCTCGTCATCTCCTGCCCCTGTGCCATGGTCATTTCCGTGCCGCTCGCTTTCTTTGGCGGCATTGGAGCTTCCAGCAGAAATGGCGTCCTTGTCAAAGGCTCCAACTATCTGGAACAGCTCTCTATGCTTGACACCGTTGTCTCCGACAAGACAGGCACCATGACCAGGGGGAATTTCAAGGTCACGGATGTTCTGCCGGCGGAAGGAGTTACGCGCGAAGAACTTCTCAGAAAGGCAGCCATGGCCGAGGGTATGTCCACCCATCCCATCGCCGTCTCCATTCGAAACGAACTTCAGACCGAGATTCCGGGCATCGAGCTGAGCACCAACGCCGTGACAGACACCGACAACATCACCGGCCAGGGCCTCGTCGCCGTGGTCGGCGGCAAAAAAATCTATGTGGGAAATGCCCGCCTCATGGAGGCCCATGGCATCTCCTATGTCCCCGACGGGGATCCCGCGGCCACAGTCTCTTATGTCGCTGAGGAAAATAAGTTCTTAGGCACCATCCTCATCCGCGATGAAGTGAAGCCCGAGGCTCATGATGTGGTCATGGCCATGAAAAATGTGGGGGTCCGCCAGTTCGTCCTCCTCACCGGCGACAGAAAGGCCGTCGGCGAGGCCGTGGGAAATGAGATCGGCGCGGATGTCGTCTGCTCCGAACTCCTTCCCCAGGACAAGGTCGCTAAGGTCGAGGAGCTTCTCAGTGACCTCAATCCGGAGAAACAGAAGCTGGCTTTCATCGGCGACGGCATCAACGACGCCCCGGTTCTGACTCGCTCCGACATTGGCATCGCCATGGGCTCCATGGGCTCCGACGCCGCCATCGAGGCGGCCGACGTCGTCATCATGGACGACGACCTGACCCGCATCCCGACCGTCATCAGGATCTCAAGATGGACGGTGGGAATCGCCCGCCAGAACGTCATCTTCGCCCTTTTTGTCAAGGTTCTGGTCCTTATCCTTGGAGCCCTCGGAATCGCCAACATGTGGGCCGCCGTCTTCGCCGACGTCGGTGTCGCAGTTCTCTGCATTCTCAACTCCATGCGCCTTCTGACGATTAAAAAAACCATTTGATTTGCCTATTGACACTTGCGACGGTCTTGATTAAACTTTGTAATGGTGTCATTTGAGTTATAGAAGAAGGGACATTTTCATGAGAAGAAGAGAATACATATTTAAAAAAGCGGTCGATGAAGAGCAGAAGGAAGCCATCCTTGGCGAGGGCAGAGCGCTTGATGGCATGGATGAGATGAACATTTCCGAGGACGGAAAGAGCATGGTCGTCACATGCAGCGAGGATCTGTACTCTGAGCTCATGACGAGGCTCGTCAACATCGTCGCAAGACTGACAGGTGGAGACAGCTTCTCATTTTCAAAGTTCTTATACGAAGATTAAAACAAAGAGGGAGGGGGCTTCCATGGGGGAGCCCTTTTTTTGCGCCATTTTCCTGTAAGGAGGTGATCCGATTGGCTCGCAGAAGAAAAATGAGAACTATGCCGGATCTTGTCAGGATCGTCATCGTGACCGTTATCGCGGTCCTTGTGGCTTTGGGGCTGCGCAGGGTCAGCCTGAGAAATAGGGGGACGACGGGCACGGAGGCCGATACAGAGTCGGACAAGGCCTACTGGTACGGCTGCCCGCCGATCGATGCACAGCTTCTTACGCCCAATCCATACTCGCGTCCGCAGATCTCCCTCGATGAGGTGAACGCGGTTGTCATTCACTACACGGCCAACCCGGGCACGACGGCGCAGGAGAACCGCGACTACTTCGAGGGCTTAAAAGACAGCCATGTGACCAAGGCTTCGGCGCATTTTATCGTGGGGCTCAAAGGTGAAGTCATTCAGATGATCCCCACGCGAGAGATGGCCTACGCCAACAATCCCCGCAACCACGATACCGTCTCCATCGAGTGCTGCATCCCCGACAAGACCGGCAAGTTCAACAGCAAAACCTATGCTACTGTTGTAAAGCTGACCGCCTGGCTCCTCAGAGCTAAGGGGCTTAAGGCCGGGGACGTCATCCGTCATTACGACATCAGCGGCAAGGCTTGCCCCAAGTACTATGTCGAAAACGAGGACGCCTGGCAGCAGCTGAAAGACGACATCGCCGCCCGTTATCAGGCTCTCGCGGACTCAACGGCAAGTTAAACTTCATAACCTGCTCCGGGCAGTAAAAAACGATTTAACCAGGGAGGAAGCATGGATTATATTATCTTAAACCACAGCATCAAGAAAAAGGATGAAAATGGCCGCATCCTGGCCGAGATCACATTTCCGGAAAACACACCCGGGGTCTTCACGATTGACCGCACATATGTCTGCGACGACCTGCGCGGGGAAAATGTTCAGGAGGAGCTCGTGAAAATGGCCATCGCCAAAATCAGGGAGCAGGGCGGCAAAGTCGAGGCTACCTGCCCCTACGCGTCTGGCTGGATCAAGAGGTTTTACCGCGGCTAATCCGACAATTTCCCCTTGCTTTTGCGACTGAGTCGTATATAATAGAAAGTGCACTTCAAATGAAGCACAAGATATTGTGCAAAACGTGAGTTTGGTACACCAGAAATAGTATTACATCGGTATATAGGGAGCAGGAGAATATGTACAGGTATAATGAGTATCTTGATGGAAATATTGAGATGGAAGAGACGAGTATGTGCGTCATGAAGCGCTCCGGTGAGCGCGTTCCCTTTGACCGCACCAAGATCGCCGACGCCATCCGCCGCGCCAATCGCGAGGAGGGCATTATCAGCGAAAGACTGACCGATGCTCAGATCGAGGAGATCACTTCCGGCATTCAGAAAGACGCAGCCAACGCCGGCCGCGACCTGTCGGTCGAAGAGATCCAGGACAAGGTTGAGGACGCCCTCATGGGCTCGGGCAAGACCAAGGTGGCCCGCCTCTACATCACCTATCGCTACAAGCACAATGAGATGCGCAAGATGAGCAACATCGACCAGAAGATTGCCGGTGTCGTTGAGCGCGACAACGAGGAGGTCAAGCAGGAGAATTCCAATAAGAATCCGACCGTCCTTTCCGTCCAGAGAGACTATATGGCGGGCGAGTGGAGCCGCTACTACACCAATCGCTACCTCCTGCCTGAGGAGGTTGTGGAGGCCCACAAGGAAGGAATTATCCATTTCCATGACGCCGATTACTTTGCCCAGCACATGCACAACTGCTGCCTGGTCAACCTGGACGACATGCTGCAGAACGGCACCTGCATCAGCGGCACCCACATCGATCCGCCTAAGAGCTTCGCGACGGCATGTACAGTCGCCTCCCAGATCGTGGCCCAGGTCGCGTCCAGCCAGTACGGTGGCCAGACCATCACCATGTCCCATCTGGCTCCCTTCGTCGACGTGAGCCGCAGGAAGATCTCGAAGCGCCTGAGAAGCGAGCTCAGTGACATCGACATCAACATGCCCGAGGAGAGATTCAAGAAGCTGGTCGAGGAGGAAGTGAGGAAGGAAGTCGAGAACGGCTGCCAGACCATCCAGTACCAGCTCATCACTCTGCAGTCGACCAACGGTCAGGCTCCTTTCGTCACGGTTTTCATGTACCTGCATGAGGTCCCGGAGGGCCAGATCCGCGACGACCTCGCCCTCATTATTGAGGTCATGCTGCGCCAGAGAATTCTGGGCGTCAAGGACAGGAGCGGCGTCTACATCACGCCGGCCTTCCCCAAGCTCATTTACGTCCTCCAGGACGACAACATCAAGAAGGGCACCAAGTACTATTATCTGACCGAGCTGGCAGCGGCCTGCACGGCAAAGAGAATGGTTCCCGATTACATTTCCGAGAAGAAGGCCATGGAATTAAAGGGCGGCGACGTCTACCCCTGCATGGGATGCCGCAGCTTCCTGACCCCGGACCGCTTCACGGACAACGGCAAGGGCAACCTTGCGGGTGCCATGAACTACACACCGGGCAAGCACAAGTATTACGGCCGCTTCAACCAGGGCGTCGTGACCCTCAATCTTGTCGACGTGGCATGTTCCTCCGCCAAGGATGAGAAGAAGTTCTGGGAACTCATGAAGGAGAGACTTGAGCTCTGCCATGAGGCTCTACGCATCCGCCACGAGAGACTTAAGGGCACGCCTTCCGACGTCGCTCCCATCCTCTGGCAGGACGGCGCTCTTGCCCGCCTGGAGCCGGGTGAGACCATCGACAAGCTTCTCTACGACGGCTACTCCACCCTGTCCCTCGGCTACGCGGGCCTTGCTGAGTGCGTCTACTACATGAAGGGCGTCTCCCACACAAGCGAGGAGGGTGAACGTTTCGGCCTTGCCGTCATGCAGATGCTGAACGACAAGTGCAACGAGTGGAAGAAGCAGGAAAATATCGACTACTCCGTCTACGGCACTCCTCTTGAGAGCACGACCTACAAGTTTGCAAAATGCCTGCAGAAGCGCTTCGGCAAGATCCCTCATGTGACGGACAAGAACTACATCACCAACAGCTACCACATCCATGTGACGGAAAATATCGACGCCTTCAGCAAGCTCTCCAAGGAGGCCGAGTTCCAGAAGCTCAGTCCGGGCGGAGCCATCAGCTACGTCGAGGTTCCCAACATGGCCAACAATATTCAGGCTGTCATCCGCGTCATGCAGCACATCTACAACACCATCCTCTACGCCGAGCTCAACACCAAGAGCGACTACTGCGATGTCTGCGGCTACGACGGCGAGATCAGGATCGTGAAGGACGAGACTGGCAAGCTGGTCTGGGAGTGCCCCAAGTGCGGCAATCGCGACCAGTCCAAGATGCACGTCGCCCGCCGCACCTGCGGCTACATAGGCACCCAGTTCTGGAACCAGGGCCGCACCCAGGAGATCGCAGAAAGAGTGCTGCATCTGTAGAATCAAAGGTTCCGGTTCCGAGACAACTTGGTATGTGGGGAGGGAACGGGAGGCACAAATCAAGTATTGAGGCCATTGCTGCCGGTAGAAACGAAGAAAACGACCGGCAACAATGGCCATTTTCAGGCGCTGTTGCCGGTAGGAGTGGGCAATAAATCAGTCTTTCAGAGGTTTCCTGTAAGCCAGTCTTTAACGATCCCGCAGCTCTCACGGAGCATGTTATTTCTAAAGCCCCCTTCTGAAATACCAAAGAAGTAAGCTCCATAAAAGAAGCAGTGCAGGCACTCCTACATAGAATTTAGGCTTGCGCACTTTATGATGAAAGAGGAGCATTCCCAGCAGCGCTCCTGCTGCACCGCCTGCCGATGCAAGAAGGATCAGCACCGACTCCCGAATCCGCCACTTGTGATGGACGGCCTTATATTTATCAAGGCCATAGACAATGAAGGCGATCAGATTCATAGCTATCAGATAGTAAAGCATAGTTAGATACCTCTCGTGTGATTTACGCAGCTCAAGTATACCATACAAAAAGAGATTGCCGCACTATTAGATGACAGCTCGTGTATTTTCCCCCTGGCAAAATTAAAATACAAAAAAACGCCAGGAACATCCCCTATCATTTTTTCATTTTAGAAGAAAATTGGTGACAGGAACCCATGATTTAACGAACAATTAACATACAAGTCATGAAAAGTGTATTGAAAATAAGCCTTGTTCATGATATGATGTGAGTATCTTAGGAAAGGAGCATGTGAAAATGCCACTGTTTTTCATTATTCTTGCAATTCTTATCATCTGGCTCATTGCAGCAAATGTCAGGGTTGTGCCGCAGGCTCAGGCTTATGTGATTGAGTCCCTCGGAAAATACAAGACGGTCTGGGAGGCCGGGCTTCATCTTAAGGTTCCTTTTATTGAGCGGGTCGCCAAGAAGGTGTCCATGAAGGAGCAGGTGCTTGATTTCCCGCCCCAGCCGGTCATTACCAAGGATAACGTCACCATGCAGATCGACTCGGTTGTCTTCTGCAAGGTCTTTGACCCGAGGCTCTACACCTATGGCGTCGAGAGCCCGATCGCAGGTCTGCAGAACCTCTCTGCGACAACTCTTCGAAGCATCATCGGCGATATGGAACTCGACCAGACCCTCACGTCCCGCGAGACCATCAACGCCAAGATGCAGGCTGTCCTCGATGAGGCGACAGATCCCTGGGGCATCAAGGTCACACGTGTCGAGATCAAGAACATTCAGCCGCCGAAGGAAATTGAGGAAGTCATGACCAAGCAGATGAGAGCTGAGCGCGAGAGACGTCAGACCGTCCTCGAGGCCCAGGCTCATCAGGAAGCCGTCGTCTCCCGCGCCGAAGGCGACAAGAAGGCCAAGATCCTGGCGGCCGAGGCCGAGCGCGACGCGCAGGTCTCCCTCGCAGAAGGTCGCGCCAAGTCCATCGCCCTGGTCTACCAGGCAGAAGCCGATGGTCTCCGCGCCATCAAGGAAGCCAACATCGACGAGAGTGTCCTGAAGCTCAAGGGCATCGAGGCCCTGAAGGACGTCGCCGACGGCCGCGCGACCAAGATCTACATGCCGACCGACCTCACCAACATCGTCGCCGCCCTGGGCGTCGCAGGCGAGTCCCTCGGAATCGGCGATGCGTCATCGATCGACAAGACAGCAAAGCCCAAGCCGGCACCCAAAGTCGATCCCTGCCTGACCCCCGAGACCAGCGCAGGCGGCCATGAGGCAGCGGCAACGACCGAAGCCATCAACGAGTCCGTCACCGTAGAGGACCGCCACGACATGGACGAGGACGACCTCAAGTCCCTCTATCCCAGACGCGACGTTCCCAACGTCAAGGACGTAGAAAGAACCAATCCCTTCGACATCAAGGACAACAAGAAGTAAATTAAATCAAGCGAAAAAGGGGCTGTCGCACGAACAAGTGCGGCAGTCTCTTTTCGTTGTGCGCCCGGCGGCGCACGTTTTTAAACGGTGTAAGTCCGGAGTCCGCCCGGTAGTGGGAAGGACATAGCCGAAGGCAAGGGGGTCCATCGCGAGGTGGAATCTGAAGGAAGCTGGATTCGGGGAAAATACTAACCCGATGGCAAACCTCTGGCCTGACGAACAGAAATCGCATATAGGTTATCTGTGAGGATAAGACTGCACCACAAGCCGAAGTCCACTGACTACTTCCACGGGCAAGCCCGTGGGAGTAGTCAGTCTCGAGAACCAGTAATGTGAAGTTTTTGCGATGTCAGAAATATACTGTTGAGGTAACTTTTTTTGCTATTTTTTTAACTTTACGAATTTACATAATCTTTACTTAACACACTATATAATTTTACATGTCAAAATATTAACATAAGACATGCGTAATTGTATCATTAATATTAAATTAATACAGAATAATACATGAATATATAGATATATCAATTACGAATATTTAAATAATAGTTGAAACTGTTCAGAACTTCTCTAATTGAGTCTATATTTTATGCAAAACAGAGAAAATAAAAAATCTTTTTCTTCGATTTGCAGTGTGCTAATTTCAAAGGAGGTGATTATTATGAGAAAAGTCTTCCCTATTAGCATAGGAGTTATTATAATTTGCTTCGTCATTCATATTCTCTGTACGATAAAAGAATACAATAGTGTATTAACTGCTGTTCCTTTATCAATGAGACTTCTGTTTGTGTCCATTTTTTGGGTGGTAATACTATTGGCAGACTTGATTATCCATAAACATTTGATGAAATAAGGAGAAGTTTGTCAACTACCCCGCCCCTAAAGGCACGGGGCTTGGAATTTCCCCACTTATTTTTTATCTTACATTTTCCGCGCCGCCCTTCATCTGTGCCTTGACCCTGTACATGTCCTCGTCGGCGGCATGGAGGACAGCCTCGGCAGACGCATTTTCAGAAGAAGAGGCCGAACCGACCGCTGCCTCAATGGGGATGGGCAGGAACTGGTTGACGTTGGTCTTGTTGATCTGCTTGTAGAATTCCGAGATCGCCCTGTCCGCGGCCTTGGAATCGTAGACGCAGGCGACAAACTCGTCACCGCCGTAGCGGCCGTAGAAGCCGTCGATGCCGTCGAAGGCGCGGCGGAGAGCGCGGGAGACGAAGATCAGCATCTTGTCTCCCATATCATGACCGTAGCGGTCATTTGCCTCCTTGAGATTATTGACGTCGAGGAAGAAAATCGTGTAGGACGCATTCTTCTCCTTATCGAGAGCTTCAAGGTGCTCGCGCAGGTAAGTGCGGTTGGGAATGCCCGTGAGGACATCGTCGTAGGCCAGCTGCTGCAGGTGCTCCTTCTCAGTCTTAACGTTAAAGGCGTCGACCAGGCGCAAGATGTAGCTCATGATGAGCGAGATCTCAAAGACAATGAGGAGAAGCGGGGCGAAGCTCTTCTGCCGAAGAATATTGAAGATGCCGGGAAAATGGCTGATATAGTGAGTCAGCTGTGTGCGGACTACCTCGAAAATGCAGATGATGAGCGAGAAGATCATTCCGTAGCGCAGAATCTTCTTGGACAGGTCGTCGTATTTGGATTTATGAGTGAAAATGATGATCATGGTGCAGATTGCTCCTGCTGCAATCAGCACATGCAGGAGAAAGAGAAAGTAGCTGTAGCCCTTGCCCGTGCCGGCTATCTCCGTGGCCATAGCCACGACGCAGAGAACAACCGAAAGAAGGCAGGCGATCTTGTAGAAAGTGCGGATCTTCTCCCCCAGATCCTCGTAGATCATATATCCGAAAAAGGCGATGGGGACACAATAGAGGGCCAGATACTCCGTTCTCGTGTTGAAAGACATGTTGTCAGAGAGCAGGTAAATGAGGGTGCTGTAACCCAGATCCCACAGGGAAATGAGGATGCAGAAGAGGGACAGAAGGATACCCTGCTCCGTGCGCTCCCCCATAACCCTCATGAAGCAGAAGACCATGAGCATGATGACGGCCATGAGCAGGAAGGTGATGAAAATGCAGAACTCAAACTGGCCGCCCCCGATGAGAGGGTAGAGCCAGGCGTGGGGCGAATCCACCAGGTAGACATCCTGGAAAATGGAGGATGTGTTGTTCTCCAGCTGCTCCGCGATGATGTGGATGGTGCCTCCCATGGCCTCGTCGGGGATGGCGATCCGGGCGATGATGTGGCCCGTGATCTGGTTGCTTTTCCGCTCCTCCTTGCCGTAGGTGTAGAGCAGCTGCGAGCGGTAGTAGACGCGCAAGTAGGTATTGTAGCTGTAGAAGCACAGGCAGGCGTGGGAACCTTCCGGATCAGCTTCTTTCTGAAATTCCTCCGCAGTCGGCAGGGGGACACGAATCTGGGCGACAGAGCCCTTTCTTAAGGGGCGGTACTGATTGGTACCGTATTTGACCGTTTTTCCGGATTCGTCGATCGCAACGATTCTTATTTGATCGTCGAGCTTTTGGGAGTGCATATGGTTGATGCCCACACCCTGAATCGCCAGGCGGATCACAGCAAAAACACCGAGCATAACAAGAAAGAGAAGCCACGCTGTCCTTGACGTGTTTCCTCTCTGCTCTTTTTGCTTCCTCTGTGCCTTGCCATTGCTGCCTTGCGCCATGAGAGCCCCCTCTTATTTTTTATCCTATCCATGTAGTTTTTATTATAGTCTGATTTTATGAAAATGGGTACCCGATGGGGCATTTTCCTGTCGAAATTTCTCTCCGCAGGTTATATAATGGGAAAAGCTGTGGACACATCACGGCTAGATTTTTTAAGGAGAAGATAGGAAATGGAAAAGAAACGAGAGAGCTTCGGCTCGCGGCTGGGCTTTATTCTGGTCTCTGCCGGATGCGCAATTGGCATAGGAAATGTATGGAAGTTTCCTTACCTGTGCGGTCAGTACGGCGGCGCCGCCTTTATTTTGATCTACCTGGTCTTTCTGGTGATCATGGGCATCCCGGTCATGGTGACTGAGTTCGCCATCGGGCGGGCTGCGAAAAAGAGCGCGGCGACGGCCTTCGAGGCTCTGGAGCCGAAGGGAACCCGCTGGCACAATTTAAAGTGGATCTCCATCATCGGCTGCTACATGCTCATGATGTACTACACGACGGTCGCTGGCTGGATGCTGTCCTACTGCTTCCGCCACATCAAGGGCGACTTCGTCGGTAGCTCTTCCGATGAGATTATCGCGGAATTTCATTCCATGCTGGGAAATGCGGGCGACATGTCTTTCTGGACGATTCTTGTCTGTTTCCTTGGCTTTTTTGTCTGCTTCTTCGGCATTCAAAATGGTATTGAGCGCGTCTCCAAATACATGATGACGGCTCTCCTCGCCCTCATGATTGTCCTCGCCGTCCACTCGGTCTTCCTGAAGGGCGCCGGGGCCGGTATCCGCTTCTATCTGGTTCCCAACTTTGCGGACATGCAGGAAAAAGGCATTGGAAATGTCATCTTCGCCGCCATGAGCCAGGCCTTCTTCACCCTGTCCATCGGCATCGGGGCCATGCTCATCTTCGGCAGCTACTTAAATGAGGACCGCTCCCTCACCGGAGAGGCGGTGACCGTCACGGCGCTCGATACATTTGTTGCCCTCATGGCGGGCTTTATTATCATCCCGGCCTGCTTTGCCTATGGGATCGAGCCGGATGCCGGGCCGTCGCTCATCTTCATCACCATCCCCAACCTCTTCTCGCAGATGCCGGGCGGACGGATCTGGGGAGCCCTCTTCTTTGTCTTTCTGTCCTTTGCGGCTCTGTCCACAGTCATCGCGGTCTTTGAGAACATCATCGCCTTTGACATGGACCTCTTCGGCTGGACGAGAGAGAAGAGTACTCTTGTGAGCGCTGTCATCATCATCCTCCTCAGCCTGCCCTGTGTCTTCGGCTATAACATCTGGTCGTCTTTCCAGCCCCTGGGCGAGGGGTCGGCGGTCCTCGACCTCGAGGATTTCATCGTCTCCAACAACCTGCTGCCCCTGGGCTCCATCGCCTTCGTCCTCTTCTGCACGGCGAAGAACGGCTGGGGCTGGGACGGCTTCATCAAGGAGGCGGACACCGGAAAAGGCATGGTCTTCCCGCGCTCCATCCGCGGTTACATGGAGTATGTCCTGCCCCTCATCATCAGCGTCATTTACCTCAAGGGCTACTGGGACAAGTTCGCGCCCATGGGCAGGGGAAAGCTCATTTTCTGGATGATCTTCGCGCTCGTCCTTCTGGGTTTCATCTCCTTCTGCGCCTTCTCCCGGAAGAAGGATACGTAAGTATGACCGATACTTTTTATTTCGCCCCCATGGAGGGGATCACCCTGTATCCCCTGAGAGAGGCGCATCATCAGTTTTTTCCGGGCGTGGACGCCTACTACCTGCCCTTCATCGACACCCACGAGACAAAGACGCTGAAGACGAAAGAGAAGAAGGACATCGACCCGGCCAATAATAAGGGTATGACGGCGGTGCCACAGCTTTTGTCGAAGCGCTCCGACCTCTTTGTCTGGTACGCGAAGACCCTGCGGGAAAAGGGGTACCGCGAGATCAACCTGAACTTGGGCTGTCCCTCGAAGACCGTCGTCCCCAAGGGCAAGGGAGCGGGCTTTCTGCGCGATCTCGACGCCGTCGACGAGTTCCTCGATGGCGTCTTTACAGGCCTTGCAGATGAGGACATTGCCGTCTCCGTCAAGACCCGCACCGGCATGGATGTTCCTGAGCCGGAAAAAATCGCGGCTGTCCTCAACCGCTATCCTTTCTCCCGCGTCATCGTCCATCCCCGCCTCGGGAAAATGTTCTATGAGGGCACGCCTGATCTCGACGCTTTTCAGGCTTTCTGCGAGGCTTCCGCCCACCCCGTCACCTACAACGGCGACCTGTGCACGAGGGAGGATCTGCGCATGCTGAAAATGCGTTTTCCTGATCTTCAATCTTTTATGATCGGCCGCGGTCTTCTTAAAAACCCTGCCCTGGTCCGCGAATTTCATGGCGACTCTGCCGCTACACCCGAGGAGCTGATCCGCTACTCCGATGCAGTCATGAGAAACTGGCTCGATGACCTGGGCGACGAGAAGCAGACTCTTGGCCGCATGAAAGAGCTCTGGCTCTACATGATCCATTCTTTCCCTGGCCGGGAGAATCTCCTGAAGCAGCTCCGCAAAGCCAAAACCCTGCATGAATTCTCAGCAATTATTTATTTTGGAATGTAATCGTCTTGATTTTCATGACTTCCTGATTCATAATAAGAGCAGAATTAGGAAACTGTCCTTTTGCAGGAGAAGGACGAGTAAGGCATACAGATGTGATACTATTTTGCGAGGATGGATGAATGGATAAGTCAGAACTTTATCGTAAAATTTTGAGCGGACAGTACGTGCTGGCTCCTGAGAAGGTTGACATAAGGGAACTGATCAGGGGCCTTGTGGACAGCATGGCACCCCTCATGAAAGAAAATTATCTGCATTTTCGTTATAAGCTGGAGAAAATTATTGCGCCGACAATCATGGCCGACAAAGGCGTGCTCACGACCATTTTCAGAGAACTTCTGGTCAACGCCATGCAGTTTACTCCCGACGGGGGAGATGTCATTTTCAACGTTTCGGAGATCCACCGCTCCGATCGTACCGTCATGCTGGAGATCTATGTCCAGGACAACGGCATTGGAATGACGCCGGATTACAACAAGAAGCTCTTCAAGCCCCACGCCACCTGTGGAATTGATCCGGAGATGGAGGGGGAGGGCTACGGCCTCGCCATCGTCAAGGAACTCATCACTATGATGCACGGAACCATCACATGTGAGTCCGGGCAGGGCATGGGGACGATTATGCTGGTTCTTCTCGAGTTCCCGGTCGCGGATCAGGACGGATCGGCGCGCACGGTCCCCACGCTTCAGAGAGATTACTACAACTTTACGGGCAAGACGGTTCTTCTGGTTGAGGATCACCCCCTTAACCTTGATATCGCCAGGCAGATGCTGGAGAGCGTCGGCTGCACTATTGTGACTGCCGGGAATGGTCTCGAGGCTGTGGAGCAGTTTGAGAAACAGGGCGACAAGTGCGACATCATTCTCATGGATATCCGCATGCCTGTCATGGATGGAATCGAGGCGACCCGAAAGATCCGCTCTATGGACCACCCCAAGGCGGAGACCATTCCGATCATCGCTCTGACGGCCAGCGCCTACGAGGGCGACATTCACAGAAGTTCCATGGCCGGCATGAACGGGTCCGTCTTAAAGCCCATCAACCCTCAGAAGCTCTTTGGCGTTATGTCGGAGTATCTCTTCAATCAGGACAAGGCAAAGGAGTAATCATTGTTCAAGAAGAAGGATAAAGAGGCTGTCTCTGCGGAAAAAAAGAAAAAGCATATCGGACGGAGAATTCTCCTCGTCTTCTTCATCATCGCTGCGGGTTTAGCCGCAGCGTATGTTGTCTATGCCAGTCAGTTTAAGACAAAATTTCTCGAAGGCACATCGATCAACGGCGTCGATGTGAGCGGCAGGACGGCGGACGAAGTTGAAAATGCAATTAAAAAGAAGGTGGAGGGGTACTCGCTGACCCTGCTTTTTGCAGATGGAAAGGAGACCGTCTCGGGAAATGCCATCGGTCTTACCTACACCTCGGACAGGGAGACAGAGAAGATTCTTGACAGGCAAAACCGCTTTGCCTGGGCGGAGGGGACATTTTTCGGCAAGACACAGGAGTTTACGGTTGCAGAAGCCTACACGTATGACACGGACAAGCTGAAGACAGCTATTGGGAATCTGCCTGAGATGCAGGATGCCAATGTGACTCTGCCTGCTGATGCACATATGATCATGGATACGGACAACCGTCTGTCCATCGTGCCGGAGGTCGAGGGCACAAAGCTTGACGTCGACAAGGTGTATGAGGCGGCTGACGAGGCGGTGAAGGCAGGAGAAAGCGAGCTCAATCTCGCCGAGGGGAGGGCGTACTATGTCGAGCCGGCCGTCAGACAGGACGATAAAGACCTCAATCTTCAGGTGGATGATCTCAATACTTTCCTGAATACAACCATCGTCTATCAGCTCTACGACGGGTCGACGGTGACGCTCGACGCCGGAACTACGAAGGACTGGCTCTCCGTGCGCGACAGCGACAAGGACTACTACTATTTTAACATTGATGTGGTCAAGGCCGCCTGTTCCCGCTTTGTCGCGCAGGTCGCGGCCCAGGACGACTCCGTACACACGACGACCATTTTCCACTCAACCAATCAGGGAGATCGGGAGATCAGCTGCCCCGAATGGGGACACAAGATCGATCAGACAAAAGAGGCGGACGCCCTCTATGATGATCTCCTGAACCGGAAGAGTGAGACGCGCAAACCCATCTACGCAGTCGACAAACCAGAGACCAGCAGCCTGGGCACGACCTTTGTCGAGGTGGATCTTGCCAATCAGCATGTCTATATTCACCAGAACGGCAGCGCCGTCTTTGACACGGCCTGTGTCACGGGGCTGGCGACGGATCCGACAAGGGTCACGCCGACCGGCGTCTTCAAGATCTTCATGAAGCAGACCAACCGCGATCTCAAGGGACCCGTCAATCCGGCGACAGGCAAGCCGACCTACATCTCGCATGTCAACTACTGGATGCCCTTCCACAACGGGGTCGGCCTCCACGACGCGACCTGGCGAAGTGCTTCCGAGTTTGGCGGCGACACCTACACTTACAAGGGCTCTCACGGCTGTGTCAACCTGCCGCTCGACGCCGCCAGGACGATTTACAGCCTGGTCCCCGTCGGAACCGTCGTCATCGTCCTGTAAAGAAAGGCTGCCTTTTGGCAATTCCACGGATCTTGCAGGATGAGCGGATCCAGGGAGGTGTACGACCCGGATCGCCGCACATAGCAAAAAGCGGGGAAGCTGCCATAGGCAGCTTCCCCGCTTTTTGCTGGATCAGTTGAACCCGTAAAGTTTCCTTGCGATCTTGTATCCCCGCATGAAAAGCTTGCGGCCGCCCTCGCCGGGCATGTTGACCGCGCGGCCGAGGAAGCTGCGGCGCATGCGCAGGTAAAGGAAGATGTCCTTCTTGCGCAGGTCATTCCAGAGCTTTCTCTTCTGGGCCCTTGCCTCCTCCGTGTCGAGGCGGATGAGCAGCATGGAGGTGATGGTCATGACAATCTCCATGTCGTGGGCGATGTACTCGACATGTCTCTTTTTCTTGACCAGCTCCGGCCTGTAGCAGTCGATCATGGCTTCCATGACGCGGATCTGCTGGTCGACGCGCTTGATCATGACATCCTCGTTGACCGACTGATCGTCGCGGCCGATGAAGTAGCGGTAGAGCGGCACGCTGAGATAGTAGAGCGTCTTCACATACTGCATGGGCTGGAAGGCAAAGATATTGTCCACATAAAATGTATGCTCAGGCAAAACAAGTCCGCACTCGCGAAGCAGCTCCGTCCTGTAAATGATATTGTGCATGAGGATGTATTTTCCTAAAATGAGCGAATGCTTCATCTCGTCCCATGTGAAAATGCGGTCTTCAGGAAATGCATCTTCGTAGTGCATCATTCTCTTTCTCTTCTGGCCGACCTTGTCGTAGACAAAGTTGGTTAAGAGGACGTCAAGAGTTCGCGGCCCCCGGATGACTTCTTTCAGAAACTTGAGTACATGCTGAAAGGAATCGTAGTCCAGCCAGTCGTCGCTGTCACAGACCTTGAAGTAGACGCCCTGGGCATTCTCGATGCCCGTGTTGACTGCACCTCCGTGACCCTTGTTCTCCTGGTGAATGGCCCGCACGATGCCCGGAAAACGGTTTTCATAATCCTTTGCAATCTCTAAAGTGTGGTCGCTCGACCCATCGTCGATGACCAGAACCTCTACCTCGTCGCCTCCGCAGACGGCGTGGTCGATGGCCTTCTTCATGTAGGCCTCCGAATTATAACAGGGGATTGCTATGGTCAGGATCTTCATTCTTCTCTCCTTTGATTGTTTTGAGGACACGGGGACAGTTTTTTTGTCCCCCATGAAAAGTGAGGACAAAAGAACCGTCCCCGTGTCCTCATTTAAGTTTCTTCGTAACTGTTCAGGAGGCACTTTTGCTTCGAGCAAAACAGGTCCTCCTCGGCTCAAAAGAAGGCCTGATCGATGACGAAGGTTCGCTCGCAAGGACAATTCGCCGCTGAGGACCTGTTTTTCTCTCCGCAAAGAGCCCGTCCTGAACAGTTACGTTTCTTCCATGAATGCTCTGAGATAGGCATGAAATGCCGATGGCATCGCATAGGTCAGAGCCAGATCTTTGTGGCTGGCCAGAATCACACCTTCCGCATAAGGACCGCCAGGACTGGCAACGGTGACTTCATAGCCTGTCATATCCCACTCCACATGGGAAAAGAGGTGCTTTGCATCTCCGAGGCTCCGGATCCGGATGGGCTCAAGCCCCATCTCCCTCACGCGCACGATGATGTCATCTTCTGCGAGGCTTCCCGGATAATTGGGAAATTCGAAGAGCCCGGCCAGAAGTCCCGTATCCGGCCGCTTTCGAAGGACACAAAGGTCCCCGTCGCGGATGACGAGAACCGTCCTTTTCTCCGCTTTTCTTTTCGTCTTCTGAATCCGCACAGGGTAGCGGTCCACTGTCCCGTGCGCAAATGCGCCGCAGGATTCTCTCACAGGGCACTCGCTGCATTTGGGGTCTTTGGGCGTGCAAATGCATGCTCCCAGCTCGAAGAGCGCCTGGTTGAAATCCCCGCACGGATTTCCCTGTCCCTTTTTTTCATTTTCATGAAAATGTTTCTGCATGAGCGCCCGCAGCATGTCTGTCACTTCTTTGACGCGGCGGTCATTCAAGACATTTTCATCCGACTCCTGCATCCGGGAAATGACCCGCATGACGTTGCCGTCGACGGCCGGTATGGCGAGGCCGAAGGCGATGGAGCCGACGGCGCCGGCTGTGTATCTCCCCACGCCGGGAAGCTCAAGCAGTTCCTCTTCGGTCCCGGGAAATGTTCCGCCGAAATCCGTCATAATCTTCTGGGCGGCAGCCTTGAGTCCGCGGGCGCGGCGGTAGTAGCCGAGACCCTCCCAGAGCTTCATGAGTTCGTCGTCGGGGACATGTGCCAGAGATTCGATGTCGGGAAGTGCATTGAGGAAGCGAACATAGGCCTCCCGCACGGCCTCGACGCGGGTCTGCTGCAGCATGATCTCGGAGACGTAGATCCGATAAGGGTCGGATGTGTGCCTCCAGGGGAGATCGCGCCGATATTCATTATACCATAGAAGGAGGGGGTTTACAAAAGGTGGTCGCAACTGTTATGCTCCTTTTTAAGAAACTGTTACAGTTCACGGGTCAGCCAGAACTGTCCCGAAAAAGCACTTCCTTCGCGGCTCTACGCTCCGCTTCGGTCGGCGCTAAACGAACGTCCACTGGACGTTCAGCGCCCCCTCAAAGGTCCACTCCGGAAGTGCTTTTTCGAGGCAGCAACTGGCTGACGAG
>OMTP01000316.1 GCA_900313955.1 uncultured Lachnospiraceae bacterium
GCTCCGGAAGAAGGCCTTTGTGCTCCGCGCCGGGGTGACCCGTGAACTGTAACGCGGCAAGCTCCGGATGAGCCGAAAAAAAGGGGATCCGGGGAAAAACTCCCCAGATCCTTTGAAAATCACAGAACCGCGAGAAGAGGGAGTTTCAGCCCTCCTCGTCCTCTCCGGCTTCGTCCTCGTACTCGGCTTCGTCGAGAAGCTCATCGAAAGCATCCGCGGCAATATCGTATTCCTCATCGGAATCAATATTGTCGAGCTCCGGATCTTCGTCGCCGTGGTCAATATAACGGTAGAGCAGGACGTCCTCGTCCTTGGGCGTGCCGTCATCTTCGATGGGAAGAAGAGCAATATAGCTCTTGCCGCCGGCAGGGAAGATTGAGAGAATCATACAGTTGAGCTCTGTGTCGTCCTCAAGAGTCAGAGTGACCGTGCCATATTCGCCGTCATCGCGGATTTCTTCTGCATCAGCCATGAATATTTCCTCCTTCACAGATAAGAGAAGCTGATCATTGACATGTTCCTTAAAAGGTTGTAACTGTTCAGGACGGGCTCTTTGCGGAGAGAAAAACATGTCCTCAGCGGCGAATTGTCCTTGCGAGCGAACCTTCGTCATCGATCAGGCCTTCTTTTGAGCCGAGGAGGACATGTTTTTCTCGAAGCAAAAGTGCCCTCCTGAACAGTTACAAAAGGTTCCTGTTCACATGACAGCAGAAAACTGATAAAAAGTTGCTTTTATGAGCCGAAATGTGATTTGAACCTGTATCGACTATAACAGACACAAGATAAAAAAGCAACGTCGCTCACACTTTTGATGCAATTTGCAATTGGATGGAGTATAATAAGTGTGTATAGTTTTCTATAAGGGTAACAGTAGATCATTTATTGACGGGAGGTATTCAATCATGGCGGAGATGCATAATTTAAAGACAGCTCCCGGAGATCCTTACCGGCTTGGCGTGCGTGTCGTGAAGGGCGGGGTAAACTTCGCGGCCGCAATTCCTGATGACCAGCCGGCAGAACTGGTATTGAGAACCAGCGACGATGCAGAAGAAATGATTTTGAGTCTGCCGCAGGAAGATCGAACCGGTGAAGTGGCCTCCGTTCAGATAAGCAACGTAAATCCAAAAACGCTCTCTTACTATTACAGAATTGGAGGAGAGAAGGTTTTGGATCCATATGCGACCAAGATCAAAAATGGCTGGTGTGGCTGTGTTTCTGAACATTTTAACTGGTCAGATGACGTATGCCCTGATCTGCCACTCACGGACATGGTCATTTACAAAGTGCATGTGAAGGGCTTTACGGCGAAAGCGAGGTCAGCGTCCAAGAAGAAGGGAACCTTTGCGGCCCTGTCTGCCCGGATTCCCTATCTGACCAGGATGGGCTTCAATACGGTTGAGCTCATGCCGATCTATGAGTTCAATGACGCTCTGAAGAGAATACCGCCATTTGCCAAGGCACATCCCCAGGGGGCGAGCCCTGAAGATGTAGAGTCTCCTCGCAATTACTGGGGGTATGCGGACGTCAATTATTATTTTGCGCCCCGGCAGAAGTATTCATTTTCAGAGGATTCTGCCAGCGAGGTCAAGAACATGGTCAAGGCTTTCCATAAAAACGGAATGGAAGTCCTGATGGAGATGTATTTTCCCGAGAAGACCAATCCCATGACTGCACTTCGAGCCGTCATTTTCTGGAAGCAGCACTACCACATGGATGGGTTCCGCTTTATCGGGGCGGGTGTGCCCATGGCATCTCTGGTCAGTGAGCCGCTTCTGAAGAAGACCAAGATGCTCTTTGACAATATCGATGTGGATTGGGCTGTCGGCCATAAGATTCCAAATCAGAAGAATCTGATCGAGTCCAATGACCGCTTTATGGGCACCGGGCGCAGATTCCTCAAGGGAGATGAGGGCCAGGTCGGTGCATTTGTTGAAAACTTCCGCAGAAATCCGGATGAGATTGGCGTGGTCAATACCATGGCCAATACCAACGGGTTTACGCTTATGGACTCGGTCTCCTACACATGGAAGCACAATGAGGAGAACGGCGAGAACAACGCCGACGGCCCTGACTTTAATTACACATGGAATTGCGGTGCGGAGGGCAAGACCCGCAAGAAGCCAGTCATCAATCTTCGCAACCGCCAGATTCGCAATGCCCTCTGTTATCTCTTTCTCGCCCAGGGAATTCCCATGCTGCAGGCGGGCGATGAAAACGGCAACACGCAGAACGGTAATAATAACGCCTATTGGTGCGACAATCCCATAGGCTGGGTCGACTGGAGCCAATCCAGGCAGGATCAGGACCTGCAGGAATTTGTGAGGAAGCTGATCGGTTTTCGCAAGAGCCACCCCATCCTGCATCTGAAGAGGCATTTAAGGGGGGTGGACTACAGGGGATGCGGTTTTCCGGATATTTCCATGCATGACAGCAAGGCCTGGGTCTATCATCCGGATGTGGCGTCAAGAACAGTCAGTGTCCTTCTGTGCGGCCTCTACACCCAGAATGAAGGACGTCCGGCGGATGATTTCGTCTATATCGGCTTCAACGGCTACTGGGAGGAGCACGAGTTTGCCCTGCCGGATCTGCCGGCGGACTACGAGTGGCATCAGGCCATCGACACAGGCCGTGACACAGGGGATGAGTTTATCCCCATGGATCCGGATCTGGGCATCGTCGACGACCGCTATGTGAAGGCGGCGCCCCGCTCCGTGATCGTTCTTCTCGGAAGAAGAAATCCGGATCCGGCCAAGGTCGCCAAGCACAAAAAGCGCGCCGCTGCCAAGCGGGCCAAGGCCGCAGAAGAGGCCATGCGCAAAGTAAGAGAAGCAGCAAAGCGCCGCGAGGAGGCCCTGAAGAAAGCTGCCGAGGCCAGACGCGCCGCCATTCTTGCAGCGGAGGCGGAGCAGAATGAAGATGAGCCGGAAGAGGAAGACAAAGGCGCAGTCATCGAGGCGTCCCTGAAGGCGGAGACAGAGGCAGTTTCCGCAGAGGAAAAGGCGTCGAAAGCTGTCGCGGAAGCTGCGGAGGTGCCAATTTCTGACGAAGAGAAGGCAGTTCTTTCCCGGGGAGAGGATGACAGGGCCGCAGAAAAAGCAGAAACCGAAGAGCACGCGGAGAACGAGACAGAAGCGTCGGCTCATGAAGAAGTGGCGGCATCTGCTGAAGAAGTGGACTCCCGGGCTGGAACAGAAAGCTCTGAGGAAACGCAGGCGGTGGACAGGGAGACGGAAGAATCCGGCGGCCTGCCCGCAGGTCAGGATCTGAGCGTCTATATTGATGCTGTTCTGGGCGATGGAAGTGATTCCGATGAATAAGGCATTGGCTCATTTTCGGACAATCACGCATCACCACAACCTGGTTATGAGCTACTGCTTTCGGGCGGGGCTTTATGGGCAGGGCCTCATGCACGATCTGAGCAAACTGTCTCCGACAGAGTTCCTGGTGGGTGCCAGGTATTATCAGGGTACGCGCAGTCCCAATAACGAGGAGAGGGAAGAGACCGGAAGATCTCTCGCCTGGCTCCATCACAAGGGACGCAACAAGCACCACTACGAGTACTGGATCGACTACAGCTTCACGCCCGACAGTCCCTATGGCCTCGGAGGCGTCCAGATGCCGAGAAGATATGTTGCGGAGATGATTTTTGACCGGGTGAGCGCCAGCCGCACTTATCTCGGGGACAAATACACGGATGACGCGCCGCTGCAGTACTTTTTAAAGAGCAAGGATACGTCCTGGTTCATCCATCCGGTGACAAAACTGCAGATGGAATTTCTCCTGCGCATGTGGGCCAAAAAGGGAGAAGATTACACGGTGCGCTATATGAAAAAAGTCTTCCTCAGGGGAGGAGGACCCAGGGAGATCCGGGAGAGACCCTGGACAGAAAAAGACAGGGAAGCTATGATCTCCCGCTACAAAAAACAAAAAGAAGGGAGGAAAGAGGTTTGAAGAGAAGAATGCAGTCTGACTACTATGACTACAATCTGATCGCGGTGATCATCATCCTGATCGGGTTTGGTCTTGTCATGCTGTACAGCACGACCTCCTACACGGCAAGTGTCAGGTACGGAGACGACATGTATTTCTTCACCAAGCAGCTGCGCAACTGCGTTCTTGCGATTCTTCTGGCTGTTGCCATCTCTCTTTTCGATTATCATCTCCTGTGGCGGCTGTCTCAGGCCGTCTATGGCCTGTCTATCTTCTGCATGATCCTGGTCAGATTTGTCGGAAGTTCCTCTCATGGATCCCAGAGATGGCTGAGGATCGGCTCCATTCAGTTTCAGCCGGCGGAGATGGCCAAGATTGCAGTGATTGTCTACTTGCCCATGCTGATTGTTAGTATGGGCAAGAGCTACCGCAAAACCATCCGGGGACCGCTCATCGTCGGCGGCCTTGGCCTCGTCCAGGCGGCAGCCGCCTATTTTCTGACAGATAACCTGAGCACGGCGATCATCATCGCGATCATTTCCTTTGTGATCGTCTTTGTGGCTCATCCAAGGACCGCAGGATTTTTACTGGCCGTGGGTGTCCTTTTCGGGATTGCTGCCCTCTATGTCTTCTATGTGGCGGCGGGCGGCGGATCGGGAAGCTTCCGTGACCAGCGAATTCTCGTCTGGCTGCATCCCGAAAATTATGCCAGAAGCGGCGGGTGGCAGATCCTGCAGGGACTCTATGCACTGGGAAGCGGAGGCATCTTCGGCAAGGGACTCGGCAACAGTACGCAGAAGCTCGGAGCTCTGCCCGAGGCTCAAAATGATATGATCTTTTCGATCATCTGCGAGGAGCTGGGAGTTGTGGGAGGCGTCATTATCGTCCTTCTCTTTATTTATCTGCTTTACAGGCTCTTCTTTATCGCCCAGAACGCTCCGGATCTCTATGGATCACTCATGGTGTCCGGCGTCTTTGCCCATATAGCGGCCCAGGTCATCTTAAATATCTGCGTCGCTCTGAATTTAATACCGACCACAGGCGTGACCCTGCCTTTTGTGAGTTACGGAGGCACGTCCGTCCTGTTTCTGATGATGGAGATGGCAATTGCTCTGTCCGTCTCAAGAAGAATCCGCTTCCGTCAGAAGGAGAGAGACATGTGGGGTGACCTGGTTCACACTGCATAAATACTTTATCGTTATGACTCGAAGAGCCGCGCCGGAATGCTTTTGGATTGCATTCTCCGCAGGAGCCTTCGAATCGCTGCAATAAGGAGGAATAGAACCCATGCTGGAAAAAATGAAGAAGTTTATTGCCGAGGAGCTCAATGTCGATGAGGATGAGATCACCCTCACAACCGACTTCAAGGAGGATCTTGGGGCGGATTCCCTTGACCTCTACGAGCTTGTCATGAATCTTGAAGACGAGTATCATCTGCAGATCCCGGTCGAAGATCTGCAGAAGATGGCCACTGTTGGTGACGTGGTGAACTATCTGAACGATCACGGGATCACCGAGTGACGAGAGGAACACGGGGACGGTTCTTTTGTCCTCATCCTCTATGGGATGCCGGGTGAGGACAAAAGAACCGTCCCCATGTCCTGGTGCGTGTGAGCACAGAACAAGAAAGGAGGACCGGAATGAAACTTCAGATACTGGAGCGGGCAATTGAGGAAGGAAACCACATTGTGTGTCTTCTGGGGTATGGAGTTTCAGCCGACTGCGGCTGCTTCGACTACAGAGACAGCAACAATGCTTATGAAGTAGAGACCAGATACGGCTATTCGCCGGAGGAAATCTTTGCTGCGTCTTTCTTTAACACAAGACCTGCCACTTTCTTCGATTACTACAGGGAGACCATCCTGAAGCATCAGGGGACGCCGGGGAATGCCTTAAAAACCCTGAAGAAGATGGAAGACATGGGCAAGCTGTCCTGCGTCGTCACAAGGTCCATCTACGCTCTGCCCGAGAGGGCCGGGATCATGCACCATGTGGATACGCACGGCACAATCTACAGAAACCACTGCCCCCACTGCGGGGCGGAGTATCCCATTGAGTTTATGATGGAGCAGAAGGGAGTTCCCCACTGCACAAAATGCGGCAGCGTCGTCCGCCCCGATGTCGTTCTCGATGGGGAAATGATTCCCAACACCTATGTGACGGAATCTGCAAATGCAGTGGAGAGGGCGGACGTCCTGCTTATTCTGGGATGTTCCATGAAAGCGACGCTCACGCAGAACTGCATTAACTACTTTGACGGCAAGAGAATCATACTGATTAATGAGGAGGAGAATTATTCGGATAGTTCCGCTGATCTGGTTTTCCACGGAAAGCCCAACGAGATCCTTCCGAAAATTTACAGATGACTATGGTAAAGACTAGATTTGCACCAAGCCCGACAGGAAGAATGCATGTCGGCAATCTTCGCACAGCCCTTTATTCTTTTTTAATCGCAAGACACGCAGGTGGCTCTTTTATGCTCCGCATCGAGGACACCGATCAGGAGCGGGAAGTAGAAGGAGCTGTCGACCTCATCAACCGCACCATGAAAGATGCCGGACTTACCTACGATGAAGGTCCGGACAAGGATGGCGGGGTCGGGCCCTATGTCCAGTCGGAGAGAGTGAAGACCGGCATTTATCAGAAGTACGCCGAACAGCTCATCGCCGAGGGACGCGCTTACTACTGCTTCTGCACAAAGGAGAGGCTGGAGTCCTTAAAGCAGGTCATTGACGGCAAGGAGATCACCATCTATGACAAGCACTGTCTCCATCTCTCCAGAGAAGAGATCGACGCCAGGCTCAATGCCGGCGTGCCCCATGTCATTCGCCTCAATGTGCCACAGGAGGGAACGACAACCTTCCACGACGAGATCTACGGCGACATCACAGTCAATAATGAGGAGCTTGACGACATGATCCTCATCAAGTCGGACGGCTATCCTACATACAACTTCGCCAATGTCATTGATGATCATCTCATGGGCATCACACACGTGGTCCGGGGAAATGAATACCTCTCCTCGAGCCCCAAGTACAACCTGCTCTATGAAGCCTTTGGCTGGGAAGTTCCGGTCTATGTTCACTGCCCGCTCATCACAAATGAGGAACACCAGAAGCTCTCCAAGAGAAGCGGACACTCCTCTTTTGAGGATCTGGTCGATGCAGGATTTCTGCCGGAAGCTATCGTCAACTATACGGCCCTCCTCGGCTGGTATCCCGAGGACAATGTCGAGATCATGACTCTCGACGATCTCATTGCGAAGTTTGATTACACGAGAATCAGCAAATCTCCTGCCGTCTTTGACATGGAGAAACTGCGCTGGATGAACGGCGAGTACATCAAAAAAATGACCCCGGAGGCATTTTACGAGAAAGCCCTGCCCTACATTGAGAAAGCAGTTCCGACAAAGAAAGCAGATACGCATGTCCTTGCGGGCCTGGCTCAGTCGAGAATAGAGGCATTTCCGGATATCATTGATCTCCTGAATTTCTTCGAGGAAGTGCCGGACTATGACATTTCCATGTACACACATAAGAAAATGAAGACGACTCCGGAGCTCTCTCTTGAGGTGCTTAAGAGCGTGAAACCGATCCTTGAAAATGAGGACAACTACACCAATGACGCTCTCTTTGAGACCCTGAAGAGTTTTGCCAAAGAAAATGGCTATAAGAATGGCCAGGTCATGTGGCCGATCCGCACGGCTCTCTCCGGAAGAGAGACGACGCCCGGCGGCGCCACCCAGCTCATGGAGATTCTGGGCAAAGAGGAATCGCTTGTGAGAATTGAGAACGCTATAAAGAAGCTGGAGGATTCAAAAGAGGATGGGCAGTAAGTATCCGGCCTATGTTCTCTATGAGCATATTGAAAAAGCACACGAGAAGAGCCACGAGGAGATCTCCCGTCGGGGGACAGATCTCCTTGCCCGCGGACTCAGTAAATATTATGGCGTGGAGCTGGAGGAGGATGGAATCGCCAAGGGCCGATATGGCAAGCCCTATCTCGTTCATCATCCCGAGATCCACTTCAATATCAGCAACTCCGGTGAGTACGTCATTGTGATTATTGCGGGTCTCCCTGTCGGCATTGATCTGCAGGAAAAAAAGATCCTCGATATGGCCAAGCTTGGGAAAAAGATCTTCTCGATCGACGAGTACAGGGAATTTCTTGCCTCGAGTGACCAGCAGGATGAATTCTTCCGCAAGTGGGTGCTGAAGGAGAGCTATGTCAAGTGGACGGGCGAGGGCCTGCTCCACGAGATCAAGAACCTGCCGGGCACCGGCTGGCACCAGTTTCTGTTAATTGACAAAAGGTACGCATGTGCAGTACACGCAGAAGTACCGCTTGCATTACAAGTAGAGGAAGCAGTGATTTATGAATGAAATTGAAAAAAGAAGAACCTTCGCCATCATCTCACACCCGGATGCCGGCAAGACGACCCTGACCGAGAAGTTCCTTCTCTATGGAGGAGCCATCAATCTGGCCGGATCGGTCAAAGGCAAGGCGACTGCCCGCCATGCTGTCTCCGACTGGATGGAGATTGAGAAGCAGAGAGGTATCTCCGTTACTTCCTCCGTTCTGCAGTTTAATTACAACGATTATTGCATCAACATTCTGGATACGCCGGGCCATCAGGACTTCTCCGAAGACACATACCGTACCCTGATGGCGGCGGACGCAGCCGTCATGGTGATTGACGGCGCCAAGGGCGTCGAGCCGCAGACAAGAAAGCTCTTTAAGGTCTGTGCGAGACGGCATATTCCTATCTTTACATTCATCAACAAAATGGACCGCGATGCCAAAGACTCCTTTGACCTCATTGATGAGATCGAGCAGGAGCTTGGCATTCCCTGCTGTCCCATCAACTGGCCGATTGGATCCGGCAAGTCCTTCCGGGGCGTCTATGACCGTGAAACCGGCAAGGTCAAGCTCTTCAGTGACACTCAGAAGGGAACGAAAGAGGGCAAGGAGACGGATCTTCCTCTTGATGACCCGCGCCTTTTGGACTTCATCACGGAAGAGCAGCTTGCTCGGCTCAAGGATGAGATCGAGCTTCTTGACGGAGCCTCCGTGGAATTTGATCAGGATGAGGTCAACCACGGGCGGATCTCCCCGCTCTTCTTCGGTTCGGCACTCACCAATTTCGGTGTGGAGACGTTCCTGCAGCATTTTCTTATCATGTCCCCCAGGCCCCTGGCCCGCATGTCGGATCAAGGGCTGATTGATCCGGAAACACATGATTTTTCTGCATTTGTCTTCAAGATTCAGGCCAACATGAACAAGAACCATCGGGACCGCGTCGCTTTTATGCGCATTGTCTCGGGACACTATGACGCTAACATGGAAGTCTGGCACGTTCAGGCCAGGAGGAAGCAGCGTCTCTCTCAGCCTCAGCAGATGATGGCTGAGGAGAGGCATGTCGTCAAAGAAGCCTGGGCAGGAGATATCATCGGCGTCTTCGATCCGGGAATCTTCTCGATCGGTGACACCGTCTGCATGCCGGGCGAAGACTTTCACTACGGCGGCATCCCGACATTCGCGCCGGAACATTTTGCCCGCGTCCGTCAGGTGGACACAATGAAGAGAAAACAGTTCACCAAGGGCATCGAGGAGATCGCCCAGGAAGGTGCGATTCAGGTCTTCCAGGAGTTCCACTCGGGGATGGAGGAGATTATTGTCGGCGTTGTCGGCGTTCTGCAGCTGGATGTCCTGAAATTCCGTCTGGAAAATGAGTATAACGTCGAGATCCGCATGGAGAATCTGCCCTACGAGTATATTCGCTGGATAGAAAATCCTGAGGAAGTAGATGTGGAAAATATGGAAGGCACGTCTGATATGAAGAAGGTCAAGGATATGCATGGCAATCCGCTTCTTCTGTGGGCTCATGAGTGGAGCATCGGCATGACCCTCGACCGCAATAAAAACCTGCGTTTAAGTGAATTTGGCGGTTGGGATGAGACAAATGACAATGATTAAGGAGGTGTGCAATGGTATTTGAACCAGAGACTTTTCCTGAGAATGCGCAGCTGAAGGAGTGGTTCTCCTGGAGAGCGACAGCAGTCACAGAGCATCAGCAGACAGAGCTCATCAACAAGCTTGGCGATGAGATTGTCATGAGGGCTCATTTTCTTGCGTATATAAAGCTCTCCCGCCCGGCGGTCAGACTTCCGGACGGCCGCGCCAGAATCGAGGCCGGCACACAGATGACGTATTTTACGCTGACATCTAAAGAACAGCAGGTCTTCTATCCTGTCTTCACGGATGTTCATGAGATGGAAGCCTGGACACAGGTGAAGGAGAACGACCCGATGACGGTTGTCGTCTCTTTTGACGATTTTGCTCCCATCCTCCATACAAACCCGGGCATGTCCGGCATCGTCATCAATCCCTTCTCCGACAGTTTTCCGCTCCTTAAGTCCACCATCATGGCATGGACGGAGCAGAAGAAGAAAATCATAGAGGATGCAAAGGAAAAGCAGTAAAAGTTTGACAATTGTGCCTGTTTGAGTTTATCATAAGAGAGCATGAGGAATACTTATGCCCACACACTTATCTATCTATTTTTATTCAAAGGAGGTACCTATCATTGGATAACAAAGAGCTTATGAGAATCGCCAATGAAGTCCGCAAGGGCGTTATTGTCGGAACTCACTCGGCAAAATCGGGACATCCCGGCGGGTCTTTATCCGCAGCAGACCTTTACACCTATCTCTACTTCGAGGAGATGAATATCGACCCGAAGAACCCATTCGATCCGGACCGCGACCGCTTTGTCCTCTCCAAGGGACATACGTGCCCGGGACTCTACTCTGTCATGGCACAGAGAGGGTATTTTGATCCGGAAGAGCTGAAGACCCTGCGTCATGTCGGCTCAAGACTGCAGGGACATCCGTCCATGCATTATCTCCCCGGCATCGATATGAGCTCTGGCTCTCTGGGACAGGGCGTCTCTGTCGCCACGGGCATGGCCCTGTCCGCGAAGCTGCAGAAGAAGGACTGGCGCGTCTATACACTCCTCGGTGACGGAGAGTGCGAAGAGGGCGAAGTCTGGGAGGCAGCCATGTTCGCAGGAGCCAAGAAGCTGGACAATCTTGTTGTTGTCGTCGACAATAACAACCTCCAGATCGATGGCACTGTGGAAGAGGTCAACAACCCCTATCCGCTTGATGAAAAATTCAAAGCTTTCAACTTCCATGTCATCAACATTGATGGCCATGACTTTAACCAGATCCGTGCTGCATTTAAAGAGGCGAGGGAGACAAAGGGCATGCCGACTGCCATCATCATGAAGACCGTCAAGGGCAAGGGCGTCTCCTTCATGGAGAATCAGGTAGGCTGGCACGGCAAGGCTCCCAATGACGAACAGTTTGAGGTCGCCATGAAAGATCTGGAAAGGATTGGTGAGACGTTATGAGTGAAGTGAAGAAGATTGCAACCAGAGAGAGCTACGGCAATGCCCTCAGGGAATATGCAGAAGAGTATCCCAATCTCGTCGTCCTCGACGCGGATCTCGCAGGTGCTACGAAGACAGGCATTTTCAAGGCTGCTTACCCGGATCGTTTCTTCGACTGCGGTATTGCCGAGGGAAATATGATGGCCATCGCTGCAGGTCTTGCAGCAACTGGCATGATTCCCTTTGCATCTACATTTGCTATGTTTGCGGCAGGACGTGCCTATGAGCAGGTCAGAAACAGCATCGGTTACCCCCACATGAATGTCAAGATCGGCGCAACGCACGCAGGCCTGTCGGTTGGTGAGGACGGCGCTTCCCATCAGTGCCTGGAGGATCTGGCTCTCATGAGAGTGATTCCGGGCATGACTGTCATGAATCCTGCGGATGACATTGAGGCAAAGGCAGCGGTCAAGGCGGCCCTCGACTATGTGGGACCTGTCTATATCCGCTTCGGACGTCTGGCCGTTCCAGTCATTCATGATGCTGACTATAAGTTTGAGATAGGCAAGGGCGAGATTCTCAGGGAAGGCAAAGATGTAACCATCGTCGCAACCGGCCTTGAGGTGGAGCCGGCTCTCATTGCGGCCGAGAATCTCAAGAACGACGGCGTGGACGCAGAAGTCATTAATATCTGCACGATCAAACCGATCGATGAGGAACTGCTCATTGCTTCCGCTAAGAAGACAGGCAAGGTTGTTACCGTAGAAGAACACTCTGTGATCGGCGGTCTCGGTGGTGCTGTTGCAGAAGTTCTTTCTGAGAAGATGCCGACCCCGATGAAGAGAATCGGCGTCTACGACACTTTCGGCGAGTCCGGTCCTGCCCTGGAGGTTCTTCACAAGTATGAACTGGACGGAGAGGGTGTCTACAAGCAAATCAAAGCCTACCTTGGCAAATAAGGAGTAATAAGACTATGGCAGAAGATCGTAATATGTATACAATCAAAGATGACGGAGGTATCGGAACCGTGAAGATTGCGGATGAAGTAGTCGCTGTGATCGCCGGGCTTGCTGCAACCGAAGTGAAGGGTGTCGCATCGATTGCGGGCGGTATCACTAATGGTATGGTGGCAAGGAAGGGAATCAAAGCTCTCAGCAAGGGAGTCCGGGTCGATGTCCAGGATCATCTGGTTACGGTTGATCTGTCTGTTTGCCTTGAGTACGGCTACAGCATTCCTGAGGTCGGCTCCAGTGTGCAGGAAAAGGTCAAGTCTGCGATTGAGAACATGACGGGAATGCAGGTGACGGATGTCAATGTCCACGTCGCCGATGTTGAAGTCGAGGCATAAGCCTTTCCCCTTTATAAGATCAGAAGCCGCCGCTTTTTACGCGACGGCTTCTCGTGTATGAAGTGAAAAATCCATTTGCCAATGCTTCAAAGCTTCGCCCGGGAGAGACGAAAGAGTCTTTCTCACGAGGACTTTTGAGGAGTGGCCAGCAGCATTATTTGCCAGGAGGAGAGCCGTGAACAGAAGAAAACTGCGTGAACACTTATTTAAGCTGATCTATCTTGGAGCTTTTAACAAAGACGAGGAGATGCCGCGTCAGATCGAGATGTACTTTGATGAAGAGCACACAAGCGACGGCGAGGGGGACGAACCTGTCTCTGATGAGGACAGAGAATTCCTGAAGGAGCGCTGGAAGGAAGTCAACGTCCATATTCCTGAGATCGACGAAGTTCTCAATCATACGGCGCATGGCTGGAAGACAGACCGCTTTGCCAGCTGTGATCTCGCGGCTCTGCGTCTGGCTGTCTTCGAGATGCTCTATGATGAGACCATTCCGGACGGCGTCGCCATCAACGAGGCTGTTGAGCTCGCTAAAAAATACGGCGGCGACAGCTCCCCTGCCTTTGTCAACGGCGTGCTGGGAGAGATCGAGCGAGACAAGGTCAAAAAAGAGAAGGAACATGAGGAGAGTTAAAGTCTACACAGTCGGGCAGATCAACCATTATATCCACGGCATGGTCGCCCAGGACGTTCTCCTCAGCTCTCTCTTCGTGAGAGGAGAAGTGTCCAACTGCAAGTACCACAGTTCGGGACACATCTACTTTTCCCTGAAAGACAGGGAAGGCAGCATGGCATGTGTCATGTTCGCCGGAAACCGCAGGGGACTGACATTCCCCATGAAAGATGGGGATCGGGTCGTCGTCGGAGGGACTGTCGACGTCTACGAAAAGTATGGCACCTATCAGCTCTATGCCAGAGAGATTGTGAAGGAAGGGGCTGGGGCCCTCTATGAGAAGTACATGGCCCTCAGGAAGGAGCTTGAGGAGGAGGGCATGTTCGACCCCGCCTACAAAAAGCCCATTCCCCGGTATGCGAAGAGAATCGGCGTCGTGACGGCACCAACCGGAGCCGCCATCCGTGATATTCAGAATATTGCCCGCCGCCGCAATCCCTTTGTAGACATTCTTCTGGCACCGGCTCTTGTTCAGGGCGATGGAGCAAAAGAATCGATTGTAAAGGGAATTGAGCGTCTGGATGCTATGGGGCTTGACATTCTGATCGTCGGCAGGGGCGGCGGATCCATCGAGGATCTCTGGGCCTTCAATGAGCCTGAGGTGGCCCGCGCCATTTTTGCCTGCGCAACGCCGGTCATCTCAGCCGTCGGCCACGAGGTGGACACGACGATCGCCGACTATGTTGCTGATCTGAGAGCACCCACTCCGTCAGCGGCAGCGGAGATTGCCGTCTTTGATTACAGTGAATTCATGCGCACAATTGAAAACGGCAGAAACACCCTGGGGCGGGCCATGGAGATGAAGCTGGTCCGTGCCAGAAACAGGGAGAAGTCCTATGAAGCCTGTCTCACCCGCATGAGCCCCATGAGCCGTCTGCGGGACCAGAGGATGGAATATGCGGAGAAGATGGATGCGCTCACAGAGGCGATGGAGCGCAAGCTTTCTGTGGCCCGGACCAGACTTGATGGGGAGAAGATCATCGGGGATCTCATGGTAAGGAAGATGGACCGCATGTATCACCGGCTGGATATTCTCGTCGAGCGCATGAAGGGCCTCAACCCTCTAGATCGCCTGAGAGAGGGCTACGCCTATGTTTCTACGGAACATGGAAGAGCAGTGACGCAGGTGGATCAGGTGAAGGCAGGGGATATGGTCACAATCCATGTGACGGACGGAAGCATTCGTGCCGAGGTCAGAGACAGGAGGAAAGATGGCGGAGGAAACTAAGATGCCCGAGAGCACAGAAGAGAAGCGAAGCGTGGAGGAGAGTTTTGCCCTCCTTGACGAGATGGTCAAAAAGCTGCAGAGCGAAGACACAAGCCTTGAGGAGAGCTTTCAGCTCTATCAGAAGGGCATGAAGCTGTTAAAGGATGTCTCCGGAACCCTGGATACCTATGAAAAGAAGATCCAGGTGCTTCAGGCGGACGGCACAACTCAGGATCTGTGATATGAAGAAGAGACTCGATATACTTGTAGCGGAGAGGCGGCTTGCCGACTCCCGGGAAAAGGCCAAGGCGCTCATCATGGAGGGCATTGTTTATGTCGACGGCGTCCGCTGCGACAAGGCCGGCACTTCTTTCCCTGATACCGTATCCATTGAGGTACGCGGACAGAAGATGCCTTATGTGAGCCGGGGAGGCTTCAAGCTTGAGAAAGCCATGAAGGTCTTTCCCGTCACTCTGAATGGAAAGATGTGCATGGATATTGGCAGCTCCACAGGGGGCTTCACCGACTGTATGCTGCAAAATGGAGCAAAGCATGTCTGGGCCATTGACGTCGGCCGCGGTCAGTTGGACTGGAAACTGAGAAACGACGACCGCGTCACCAGCATGGAGAAGACAAATATCCGCTATGTTGTTCCGGAGGATATTGGAACGCTATGCGATTTCGCCAGCATCGACGTCAGTTTTATCTCCCTCACCAAGGTTCTGGGGCCCGCCAGAAACCTTCTGACAAAGGAGGGAGAGATTGTCTGCCTCATCAAGCCTCAGTTTGAGGCAGGGAGAGACAAGGTCGGCAAGCACGGCGTCGTGAGAGATCCCAAAGTCCACGAGGAAGTCATCCGCACTGTCTTGGAATTTGCCCGGTCGATCGACTTTGCGGTCCTCGGCCTTGATTTCTCCCCAATCAAAGGACCGGAGGGCAACATTGAATACCTTGCTCTCCTTACAAAGAAAAAAGCAGAGACGACTGTGGCAGATGCAGAGATTGAGGAAACCGTGAAAAGGGCGCATGGTACCCTGGATAAGAGTGTATAAGGCAGCGTCTTCAAGCGTGAGAAGGGGTGGCTGCCCAAAAGGATTGTGGACTGACCCTTTTCACAGATGCAAAAGAGGCATGATTGAATGAAGAAATTCGGCATCATACGAAATACAGAGAAGGAGCGCACGGCAGTAGTCTCCACGCAGATCCAGGCTTACCTGGCCCGGCATGGGGCGGACTCCTATGTCTCCGCCACCGGGGCGGATCTGCCGGATGACCTGGACTGTGGCATTGTCCTGGGCGGAGACGGCACCCTCCTTCGGGCGGCCAAGGTCGTCCTCATGAGGCAGCTTCCTCTCATGGGCATTAACCTGGGCAATCTGGGATATCTGGCGGAGATTGACGTCAAAAACATGGACATTGCTCTCGATAAGCTCATGATGGACGAGTACACCATTGAGAACCGCATGATGATCCATGGAACTGTATTTCATGAGGGCAAAAGAGAAATGGCTGATGTCGCTCTCAACGATATTGTTCTCCGGGGGAAGAAGCCCATGAGAGCTTACGACTTCCAGGTTTTTGTCAATGATGCCTATCTCACGACTTATCACGCCGACGGCGTGATTGTCTCCACGGCGACAGGTTCGACAGGCTATAATCTGTCTGCCGGCGGTCCTATCGTTTCACCTGAGGCCAGAAGCCTTCTTCTCACGCCTCTTGCTCCCCACTCCCTCATTTCCCGAAGCATTATCCTCCGGGGCGGCGACAAAATCCGCATTGAAGTCGGCGAGGGACGCATGGGACAACTCTGTGACGTGGCGGCAGCAAGCTTCGATGGGGGAGGCAACATTTCCCTGGAAACCGGAGATGTGGTCAAAATCCGAAGATCAGAGAAACAGACGCAGATTATCAAAATGAATAATATCAGCTTTTTGGAAGTACTCAGAAGAAAGATGGCGGATGCCTGATGAAAAATGCCAGACAGGAACAAATCTTAAAATTGATCCATGAACAGGAGATCGGGACCCAGGAGGAGCTTGCCGAGCTCTTAAATGCGTGCGGCTTCCAGGTGACGCAGGCGACGGTGTCGCGTGACATCCGCCAGCTTGAGCTGGCCAAGGTGCCGGGGACAAACGGCCGCATGCGCTACTCCAACCGGCCCGAGGACTCCAGGGAGCTCAATTACAAATACCGCCGCGTCCTCATGGACGCCTATGTGTCGATTGAGGTGTCTTTGAATCTGGCCGTAATGCATGTGGTTTCAGGCATGGCCAACGCAGCGGCGGCCGCTCTCGACATGTTTGACTGGCCGGAGGTGCTGGGTACGATCGCGGGAGATGACACCATCCTGCTCATTCTGAGATCTCCCGACGATGCGCAGGCGATGCTGGATAGAATCTCCGATATTGTGGAGAAATGAGGGGGCTTTTATGTTAAGGAATCTTCATGTGAAAAATCTTGCCTTAATCCGGGAGGTCGACATTGACTTTACGCCGGGCCTCAATATTCTGACCGGTGAGACCGGCGCCGGCAAGTCTATTCTTGTCGACTCCATCGGCCTTGCCCTGGGCAGCCGCGTACAGAGAGATATGGTGCCAAAAGAGGGATCGGCCCTCACAGAGCTGACATTTTCCGACCTCGGGCCGTCTGCTGTCCATGGCCTTTGTGCTCTCGAAGTGGAGCCGGAAGACGGGGAGGTCGTCATTTCCCGAAAAATGACAGAAGGACGGAGCACTCTTCGCATCTGCGGGGAGACGCGGAGTGCGATGGATGCAAGAAAATGCGCCGAGTATCTCATTGATATCCACGGCCAGAGCGAGCATCAGAAGCTTCTGCGCCCGGAGTATCAGCTGGATCTTCTGGATGCCTACGGCCGGGAGGAAATCGCTGAGGCCAAAAAGGCGACGGAAGCTGCCTATAAGGCGTGGCACGATGTGAAAAAGGCTCTGGGAAATGAGGACATGCCTGAATCCCAGCGCCTGGAGCGGATCTCTTTTCTGCAGTTCGAAGTCGACGAGATTGAAAATGCGGCTCTTCTTCCGGGCGAAGACGAGAAGACGGAGCAGACCTACCAGAAGCTGGCCCATGCAAGGAAGATCGCAGAGGCCGTGGACGCCGCCCATGAGATCACCGGGTACGATCAGCCGGACAGCGCAGGCGAGGGCATCGGCAGGGCCCTGAAGCTCCTGGAGGGAGTGAGCAGCTATGACGAGGCTCTGGGCGCTTTTACGGATCAGCTGTCGGAGGTGGACAGCCTCTTAAATGACTTCAACCGGTCGCTCGCGGATTATGCGGAGGATCTGTCCTTTGAGGAGGAGTCTTTTTCCAAGGTGGAGGAGAGGCTCAATACGATCAATCGCATGAAGCAGAAGTATGGCCGCACGATTGACGACATTCTGGCAGGATTGGACAGGCGCAGGGAAGAGCTGGCCCACCTCGAGCACTATGAAGAGGAGAGAAAGACGCTGAAGGCATCTCTGGCAGAGAAAGAGGCGATCCTCATGAGAGCGTGTGAGGCTCTGTCCGAGCTCAGAAAGAAATATGCAGAAACATTTGCAGAAGAGGTGACGGCCCAGCTCATGGATCTTAATTTCGCCAGGGTCGACTTCGAGGTTGCCGTAACGAGGACGGACAGCGTGGGCGCGAACGGATATGACCGCGTGGATTACATGATTTCGACCAATCCGGGCATGCCGAAAAATGTTCTGAGCCGTGTCGTCTCGGGCGGCGAACTCTCGCGAATCATGCTGGGCATCCGGACCATGTTCGCAGACGATGACGAGACGGGCACCCTCATCTTCGATGAGATTGATACCGGCATCAGCGGAAGGACTGCCCAGAAGGTCGCAGAGAAGCTGGCTCAGCTGGCGCAGAAGCATCAGGTGCTCTGCATCACGCATCTGCCGCAGATCGCCGCTATGGCGGACAGCCACTTTGGCATCTCCAAATCGCTCACAGATTCGGCCGCCATTACTAATGTTGAGCGTCTTGACGAAAAATCATCGGTTTTTGAGCTGGCCCGCATGCTGGGCGGCGCGGAGATCACGGAAAATACTGTGAAATCTGCACAGGAAATGAAAGAGCAATGTCGACAATACAAGCAAAATGAACTATAATAGAGGTAAGTACATAAACCACCTGATGGAGGAATTTACCATGAAAAAGATTCTTTTTATTGCATCGGAAGCCGTCCCTTTTATTAAAACAGGCGGTCTCGCGGATGTTGTCGGATCTCTCCCCAAGGAACTTGACAAGCGGTACTTCGACTGCCGCGTGATTCTCCCCTACTACTCCTGCATGGCTCAGAAGTGGAAGGATATGCTCCAGTACAAGACGAATTTCTATATGGATTTCAATTGGAGAAGTAACTATGTAGGCATCTTTGAGTGTGAGTACGAGGGCATCAAGTTCTACTTCATCGATAACCAGGATTATTTCACCTGCGACAGACCATACGCGGGGATGCCCTATGATATCGGCAGATTCTCCTTCTTCAGCAAGGCGGCTCTTTCGATTCTTCCTACCATTGGCTTCCGCCCGGATGTCATCCACTGCCACGACTGGCAGACGGGTCTCGTTCCGGTCTACCTCAATGTCAACTTCCAGGACAATGAATTCTATCGCGGCATCAAGACGGTCATGACCATCCATAACCTCAAGTTCCAGGGAGTCTGGGACATCAAGACGATCCGCGACGTCACAGGCCTCCCGGATTATGTCTTCACATCGGATAAGCTCGAGTTCAATAAGGATGCGGATATGCTGAAAGGCGGCCTCGTCTATGCCAATGCCATCACAACTGTGTCCAGATCCTATGCAGAAGAGATCAAGATGCCTTACTACGGCGAGGGCCTGGATGGTCTTATGCGCGCCCGCTCCGGCGATCTCAGAGGTATCGTCAACGGCATCGACTACACGGACTGGAATCCGGCGACGGACAAGTACATCTATCAGAATTACGATCCAAGAACTTTCCGCAAGGAGAAGGTCAAAAACAAGACGGCCCTCCAGAAGGATATGGGTCTCACGGAGGACCCGGACGCAATGCTCATCGGTATTGTCTCCCGCCTGACCGACCAGAAGGGGTTCGATCTTATTGCTTATGTTATGGATGAGATGTGCCAGGACGCGGTTCAGTTTATTGTCCTCGGAACAGGCGAGGAGAGATACGAGAATATGTTCCGCCACTTCGCATGGAAGTACGGCGGCAAGGTCTCCGCGCAGATCTACTACAGCAATGAGATATCCCACAAGATCTATGCCGGCAGTGATGCTTTCCTCATGCCGTCTCAGTTCGAGCCCTGCGGCCTCAGCCAGCTGATCGCCCTTCGCTACGGCACCCTGCCGATCGTCCGCGAGACAGGCGGACTTCGCGACACGGTCTATCCGTATAATGAGTTTGAGGGGACCGGTACCGGATTCTCCTTCACCAATTACAATGCTCACGAGATGATGGGCACCGTCCGCTACGCAGAGCAGGTCTACTACGACAAGCCCCACGAGTGGAACAAGATGGTTGACCGCGCCATGGCAGAAGATTTCTCCTGGCACAAGTCGGCCCTTCAGTACCAGGAACTCTACGACTGGCTCATTGGATAAACAATCTTATCGATTCATAGTTGTAACTGTTCAGGACGGGCTCTTTGCGGAGAGAAAAACATGTCCTCAGCGGCGAATTGTCCTTGCGAGCGAACCTTCGTCATCGATCAGGCCTTCTTTTGAGCCGAGGAGGGCATGTTTTTCTCGAAGCAAAAGTGCCCTCCTGAACAGTTACTCATAGTTTTACTTATCTGGCAGGGGAGTCCTGGTACTTCAGGTCTCCCCTTTTTTCTCTTTTCTCATTTGGGCACAGATCCCTGACCGCCTTTTTCGGGACAGTTCACGGGGCACCCCGGCGCGTAGCAAAAAGACCTTCCATCAGGGCGCATTCGAATTTGCGCGCCCGCTTTTGCGCGCAAATTTACTAAGTCCGGATGGAAGGTCTTTTTGTGGAGCGACGTTGTGACCCACCCGTGAACTGTAACCCTTTTTACCTTTTTTCGAACATTTGGACGAATTCTTATTGACAAAGACTCCGAACAGGTGTATTGTATCTATAGACGCGAACGAGTGTTCAGAAATTGAGAGGAGAATCCATTTTGAAGAAAGATATGACAGCGCAGGAAGAAAAGCTGCGCGATGAGAAAGAAAAAGCTCTTGACGCCGCAATCAGCCAGCTGGAGAAGACCTTCGGCAAAGGAGCGGTCATGAAACTGGGAGATGCCAATGCGGCCATGAATGTAGAGTCTGTTCCGACGGGCTCCCTGTCCCTCGATATCGCCCTCGGCATCGGAGGCATTCCCAAGGGAAGAATTATCGAGATCTATGGACCGGAGTCCAGCGGTAAGACGACCGTTGCCCTGCATATGGTCGCGGAGGTCCAGAAGCGCGGCGGTATCGCCGGCTTTGTGGATGCGGAGCATGCCCTGGATCCGGTCTACGCCAAGAATATCGGCGTAGATATCGACAACCTCTATATCTCTCAGCCTGACTCAGGAGAGCAGGCGCTGGAGATTGCAGAGACCATGGTCCGCTCAGGTGCGATCGATATCATTGTCGTCGACTCTGTAGCGGCACTGACGCCCCAGGCGGAGATTGACGGCGAAATGGGAGATTCCCACGTCGGCCTCCAGGCCCGCCTCATGAGCCAGGCTCTGCGCAAGCTGACCGCGGCAGTCAGTAAGACCCACTGCATCGTCGTCTTCATCAACCAGCTGCGTGAGAAGATCGGTGTCATGTTCGGAAATCCGGAGACGACGACTGGCGGCCGTGCACTCAAGTTCTACTCCTCCGTCCGCATGGACGTCCGCAGAATAGAGACCCTGAAAGCAGGCGGCGAGGTCATCGGCAACCGCACCAGAATTAAGGTCGTCAAGAACAAGGTAGCTCCGCCATTCAAGGAAGCCCAGTTTGACATCATGTTTGGCAAAGGCATTTCCCGCTCGGGCGACATCCTCGATCTGGCAGCGGCCAACGACATCATTGTCAAGAGCGGTGCGTGGTATGCCTATGAGAGTGAGAAGATCGGCCAGGGCCGTGAGAACGCCAAGAAGTATCTGGAGAATCATCCTGAAGTCATGGCAGAAGTCGAGCAGAAAGTCCGCGCCGCTTACGGCCTTCCAGTGAGTGAAGAATTCCAGAAGGCACAGGAGCCAGACAGGCCCGCTGCGAAGGCGGCAGAGAAGAGCACAGAAGAGCCAAAAGAAGAGTCTGCTGCCGCGCCGGGCGTGGAGGCATCTGCCGTGACGGAAGATCATGAGTGATCAAAACGCTGAGGCCAGGGATAAAGCCCTGTCGCTCCTTGCGGATATGGACCGCACGGAGCGGCAGATCTGCGACCGCCTGGCAAAGGCTGGCTTTGAAGAAGAGGTCATCACGGAGACGGTCAGCTTCCTTCGGGAGTACCACTTTGTGGACGATGCCCGTTATGCCGAAAACTACCTGGACTATTACAAAGACAAGCGCAGCAAGATGAGGATCCGTATGGATCTTCGCAAAAAAGGAATCAGAGAGGACGACATCGACAGGACATTTACACTTCTGGGTGACTACGATGAGCGCCCTCTTATTACTCGCCTGGGCCGGAAAAAACTGGCCACACTCAAAGAAGCTGATCCCAGACGCCGCCAGAAAGTCATCACCTTTCTTGCCGGCAAGGGGTTTCGTATGGAAGATATCTTTGATGTTCTTGAAGAAATCTTTACCCTTACGGATGAAGCGTGATTGCAAGAGTTCCAAAAGGCATGGTTCACGGGTCAGCCAGGCGCTACGCGCAGGCAGACCCGTGAACAGTAACCTATGAGTGTTACTGTTCACTCATCAGCCAATGGGAGCCCTTTGGAAAGCATTTCTGGAGTGGACCTTTGAGGGGGCGCTGAACGTCCAGTGGACGTTCGTTTAGCGCCGACCGAAGCGGAGCGTAGAGCCGCGAAGGAAATGCTTTCCGAAGGGTTCCCTAGCTGACCCGTGAACAGTAACCTATGAGTAGGAACCCGTCATGAATGGTAACGTGAAACTTGACAGGGACAATGAAAAAAGTTAATATAAGATAGTTGTACAATGAAAACTTAATAGAGAAGGAGGTGCTCCTATGGATCCATTGGAAATTGTACTGGTGGTTCTCATAGTCCTTTTGGTTATCGCACTTCCGATCACGTGGAAAGCAGCCATGGACCGCAAACAGAAAGAAGACGCGGCTACCATAGGTTCAGCTGAGGAGAAGGCAAGATCAATCATCGACGATGCGATCAAGACAGCTGAGACGAAGAAACGTGAATCTCTTCTTGAAATTAAGGAACAGTCCCTTCAGGCCAAGAATGAAGCCGACCGTGAGATAAAAGAGAGAAGAGCGGAAATTACCAAACAGGAGCGGAGAATCCAGTCCAAGGAAGATACACTCGACCGGAAGACGGACGCAATGGAGAAAAGAGAAGCCGAGTACTCAGCGAAGGAGGCTGCGCTGGCCAAAAAGCAGAGCCACATCGATGAGCTGCACGAACAGAGTCTCAAGGAACTGGAGAGAATATCCGGCATGACGACAGATGAGGCGAAGCATTCGCTTCTTGAGTCAGTCAAAGAAGACATCAAGATCGATACAGCCAAGATGTACAGAGAGCTTGTTGAGCAGGCCAAGGATGAAGCGGACAAGAAAGCCAAAGAGCTCGTCGTCAATTCCATCCAGAGATGTGCAGTCGATCACGTGGCAGAGTCGACAATTTCTGTTGTTCAGCTGCCAAATGATGAGATGAAGGGCAGAATCATCGGGCGAGAGGGACGAAACATCCGCACGATTGAGACGATGACCGGAGTGGATCTCATTATTGATGATACGCCTGAAGCTGTCGTATTGTCGGCATTTGATCCCGTGAGACGTGAAGTTGCAAGGATCGCGCTGGAGAAGCTGATCGTGGATGGAAGAATCCATCCTGCCAGAATTGAGGAGATGGTGGAAAAGGCCAAAAAAGAGGTCGATACCCAGATCCGCGAGGAAGGCGAAAAAGCGGCCTATGAGGCAGGAGTTCATAACCTGCATCCGGAACTGATCAAGCTTCTGGGAAGAATGAAATTCCGTACATCCTATGGACAGAATGCACTGAAACACTCCGTAGAAGTGGCACTTTTGGCCGGCAATATGGCAGGTGAGTGCGGATGCGATGTCCGCCTGGCGAAGAGGGCAGGCCTTCTGCATGATATCGGCAAGTCGATTGATCATGAGGTCGAGGGATCCCATGTTCAGATCGGTGCGGATCTTTGCAGAAAGTACAAGGAAAACGCCACTGTCATCAATGCTGTTGAGAGCCACCACGGAGACGTGGAGCCGACAAGCCTTATTGCATGTCTGGTACAGGCTGCTGACGCTATTTCCGCATCGAGACCGGGTGCAAGACGTGAGACCATTGATACGTATACCAATCGTCTCAAACAGCTGGAAGATATTTCCAATAGCTTCAAGGGCGTCGAGAAGTCCTTTGCCATTCAGGCGGGCCGTGAAGTTCGTGTCATGGTTGTGCCTGAGCAGGTCAGCGATGCAAACATGGTTCTCCTCGCAAGAGATATTGCAAAGAGAATTGAGTCGGAACTCGAGTATCCGGGCCAGATCAAGGTCAATGTGATTCGAGAAAGCCGCGCTACGGATTTTGCAAGGTGATTTTGAAAATTAGAAGGATCCGCAAAAAGAATTTATTTTCTTTTTGCGGATCTTTTTTCGTACAAACAATGATCTTGAAATTCGATGATTCTCCGTCTATAATACATGAGCATGCGAAAATCGCATGAAAGAAAAGGAAAAAGGTATGGAAGAGACGATCAGGGACTTCCTGGGGTATCTGGGAGAGACAAAAAATATATCGGAGAACACAGAGAGCTCCTACAGAAGAGATCTGGAGAAGCTGGCTCTCTTTCTTGAACATACATGCGGGCTCAGCCGATGGGAGGATGTAAAAGAGGCAGACCTTGCGGCGTATCAGAATTCACTGAAGGAGGAGGGATATGCGGCCTCGTCGATATCCAGAAACATTGCCTCTATGCACACTTTTTTTCAGTATCTGGTCGCGAGCCGCCTTGTGAAGGCGGATCCATCCAGGAACCTGAAGCCGCCAAGGATTGAGAAAAAGTTCCCCGAGATTCTCAGCGTAGAGGAACTGACTGCCCTTATGCAGCAGCCAGATCTCCGGACGCATAAGGGAGTCAGGGATGCAGCTATGCTGGAACTTCTTGCCTCGACAGGGATCCGCGTCTCAGAGCTTCTGAATCTGCGAACCATAGACGTCAATCTGGCACAGAATACAATTGTCTGCGTCGACAGGAGCAGGGAGAGAATTGTTCCCTTCAGTCCGGAGGCGAGGAAAGCACTTATTCGCTATTTTGAGAAAGCCCGCAGCGCCTTTGTCGGCAGTTCAGACGAGGCGGTTCTTTTTACGAATTGCCAGGGGGCAGCTATGAGCCGTCAGGGTTTCTGGAAGATCATCAAAGCCTATGCGAGAAAAGCCGGCATTGCCCAGGATATCACCCCGCACACCCTCCGTCACAGCTTCGCTTTTCATATGCTGGAGAGAGGCGCGGATCTTCGTTCTGTCCAGAAAATGATGGGTCACTCCGACATTTCCACCACCCAGATGTACGCCTCCATGCAGAGGTAACTTATATTTGACATAGAAGAGCCGGTGTGATATCTTAAACTCTGAAAGCATACTAAAACGCTCGACTTTTTTGAGGAGAGATGAACGAATATGAAGTTATCAACAAAAGGAAGGTATGGTCTGCGCGCCATGCTGGATCTGGCACTGAACTGTGAGGAGAGCGGAGGAGCCGTCTGCATTCAGAGCATTGCTGAGAGACAGAACATATCAGAGAGCTACCTGGAGCAGCTGGTGAGAAAACTGAGGACGGCGGGTCTCGTCACAAGCGTGCGAGGTGCGGGCGGGGGGTATCAGCTGGCAAGGCCGGCGAAAGAGATCTCCGTCGGAGATGTCCTTCGCGCGTGCGAAGGCAACCTGGAAGCTGTCAGCTGCGGGGCGCCGGGCGTTGCACCCTGCGAGCAGGCGGAAGTCTGCGTCACGAGGCTCGTATGGGACAAGGTCAACAACGCGATCGAGGGGGCCGTCGACGGCATTACCCTGGAAGATCTGGTCGATGAGAGCCGCAGAAAAAACACGGAAGGGACCATGAATACCAGGGAGTGCGTCAATTGATGGAGGAGATTTATCTGGACAATGCGGCGACGACGAAGCCTCTCGGGGAGGCGGTCGATGCCATGCTCCCTTATATGAAAGACCTCTATGGCAATCCGTCCTCGGTTTACAGTCTTGCCCGCAGGAGCAAAAGGGCGCTGGATGAGGCGCGCGATGCCTGCGCAAAAGAGATACATGCCAATTCATCGGAAGTCTATTTTACATCGGGCGGATCAGAGTCAGATAACTGGGCTCTGACATCCGCTTTTTGTGCATATAAGGACAGGGGAAATCGGATCATCACCACGGCGATTGAGCATCCTGCCATTCTCAATACTTGCAGGATACTTGAGAAAGAGGGAGCGGAAATTGTTTACCTGCCAGTTGATTCCCTTGGAAGAGTGGACCCGGAGGATGCAGAGAAGGCAATGACCGACAAAACCATCCTGGTTTCTGTTATGACGGCCAACAATGAAGTGGGAACCATCGAGCCGATCCGGGAAATTGGAGCCATCGCACACAGGCACGGGGCCATTTTCCATACAGATGCAGTGCAGGCGTATGGCCACATTCCCATCGATGTGGAAAAAGACAATATAGATCTTCTGAGTGCGTCGGGACACAAGTTCCACGGGCCCAAGGGCTGCGGCATTTTCTATATAAAAAATGGAGTTCGAATCGGCAGCTTTGTCCACGGAGGAGCCCAGGAGAGAGGCCGGCGGGCCGGTACGGAAAATGTTGCCTCCATTGTGGGCATGGGCGCCGCAGCTTCTTTTATGAGCAAACACAGAGAGGACTTTGCCGGGAAAGAGGCGGGACTGCGCGATTACGCCATGGAGAGGCTGGAAAATGAGATTGACGGAGTGGCGATTCTCGGCGATCGCAGGATGCGCCTGCCCCAGAATATCGACATTCTGATTGATGGGGTGGAAGGCGAATCCCTTCTCATTATGCTGGATCAGAGGGGAATCTGTGCCTCGAGCGGTTCGGCCTGCTCATCAGGCTCCCTTGACCCGTCTCATGTCCTTCTGGCCATGGGGATTCCTGAGGAGAAGGCCTATGGAGCGCTGCGCCTCACCATGTCTTTTATGACGACAAAGAAGGAGATTGATCTTGCCATTGACGCGATACGGGAGTGTGTGGTACAACTCAGAGCATGAATCTCTTCGACAGCCTAAGAAGGGGGTACTGACCTGATGAAGAAAAAAGTCGTTGTGGGCATGTCGGGCGGTGTGGACAGCAGCGTTGCCGCCTACCTCTTAAAGAAAGAAGGGTATGATGTCATCGGCGTCACGATGCAGATCTGGCAGAGCGAAGATCCATGTGCGGTGGAGAAGAAAGGCGGCTGCTGCGGAGTCTCAGCCGTTGAGGATGCGCGCCGCGTGGCAGAGCATATCGGCATTCCTTATTATGTCATGAATTTCAAGCGTGAATTCCGGAGGGATGTGATTGATTATTTTGTGCGCGAATATATGGACGGACGCACGCCAAACCCCTGCATTGCCTGCAACCGCTATGTCAAGTGGCGGAGTCTCCTTCAGAAGAGCCTGGCTATGGGGGCCGACTACATAGCAACCGGCCATTACGCGACCGTCTGCCATCTTGAAAATGGCCGCTACACGCTTCATAGATCCGCCGGAAATGAGAAGACATCCAAGGATCAGACCTATGCTCTCTACAACCTGACCCAGGACCAGCTGGCCCATACGCTGATGCCAATCGGAAAATACACGAAAGACATGACCCGCCGAATTGCCGAGGAGGCAGGCCTCCCCGTCGCTCACAAGCCGGACAGCGAGGAGATCTGCTTTGTTCCGGACAACAATTATGCCCGCTTCATAGAGGAGGACACGGGAAAGAAATTTGTACCGGGGAATTTTGTCGATGAAGATGGAAATGTTCTGGGACAGCACCGCGGTATCGCCTGCTATACAATCGGCCAGAGAAAACATCTGGGGATCGCCCTTGGCTATCCGGTCTTTGTCAAGGAGCTCCGGCCGGAGACAAATGAGATTGTTCTTTCCCGCAACGACGCCCTTTTTGGAAAGGAACTTGTTGTCCATGACCTCAATTTTATGTCTTATGCGGATATCGAAGGAGAAATCCGCGTCATGGCCAAGATCCGTTATAATCATCTGGCTCAGCCGGCTGTCGTCAAGAAAATTGGAGACGACAGAATTCTCTGCTGCTTTGATGAGCCGGTGAGAGCCATTACGCCGGGCCAGGCGGCTGTCTTTTATCGGGACAATATGATCGTAGGAGGGGGAACTATCGAATGAGAGAAGATATTCATGTCCACAGCATGTACTCGACAGACTCCAGGGCACCCATGGAGGATGTTGTCCGAAAGGCTGTTGAGAAAGAAATTGACGTGCTCTGTTTCACAGACCACATTGACTGGGATTATCCGGTGCCGGATCTGACATTTGATTTCGATGTCTCTTCCTACATAAAAGAAATAACATCTCTGCAGGAAAAATATGGCGACAGAATCAGGATTTTGAAGGGCGTCGAGCTGGGACTGCAGCCCCATCTGGGCTCCCGCTACGCAAAGCTGCTCAGGGACTATTCCTTCGACTTTGCTATTGGCTCTCAGCATCTGGTGGGAAAATACGACCCCTATTATCCGGAGGCTTTCGAGGGCAGAAGCGACATGGAAGTCTACCGCGAGTATTTTGAAGACGCTCTTGAAAATGTCAGAGCTTTCCACGGTTTCGACAGCTTTGGCCATCTGGACTACGTCATCCGTTACGGCCGTGAAAAGCCCACCCGTTATACCTATCGGGCCTTCTCCGACGTCATTGACGAGATTCTGAAAGAACTTGTCAAGTCCAATATAGCTCTCGAAGTCAACACCTGTGGCTTCCGCAAGGGCCTTGGCGCCCCCAACCCCAGCCCCGACATCATCCGCCGCTACCGGCAGCTTGGCGGTACCCTGGTCACCATCGGCTCCGACGCCCACAAGCCATCCTATCTTGGCTATGACTTCGACATCGCCTGCGATATTTTAAAGAACTGCGGTTTCACTCACTTCTGCTGGTTCGAGAAGCACATACCTCATTTTGAGAAACTGTAAGAATCTGCCGGATGCGCCCGCGGCAGATGGAAAGTATGCCGAAACGTAATGCCTTTGTTAGAAATGTGTAAAATGACTTTATGTGCATTTTCCTAAAAAAAGACTTGTATTTTTTCAGTGTATTATGTACAATGATAGATGAAATTAGTTTCACCTATTAGTTAATAATTCATAATCACAGGAGGAAACACAATTATGGCAGTAAGAGTTGCGATTAATGGTTTTGGTCGTATTGGACGCCTTGCTTTCCGTCAGATGTTCCGTGCTGAGGGATTCGAAATCGTTGCTATCAACGATCTTACATCTCCGGAGATGCTTGCATATCTTCTGAAGTACGATTCTTCTCAGGGCAGATATGCTCTCGGCGACAAGGTCTCCTTCACAGATCATTCCATTGTTGTCGATGGAACAGAGATCGAGATCTACAAGGAGCCGGATGCTCACAACCTTCCGTGGGGCAAGCTCGACATCGACGTCGTTCTTGAGTGCACAGGTTTCTATACATCCAAGGCTAAGGCACAGGCTCATGTTGATGCCGGCGCTAAGAAAGTCGTTATCTCCGCTCCTGCAGGCAATGACCTTCCGACAATCGTTTACAACACAAACCATGAGACTCTGACAGCTGATGACAACATCATCTCTGCTGCTTCCTGCACAACTAACTGCCTCGCTCCTATGGCTAAGGCTCTCAACGAGCTTGCTCCGATCGATTCCGGTATCATGGTTACTATCCATGCTTACACTGGTGATCAGATGATCCTCGATGGACCGCAGAGAAAGGGCAACTTCCGCCGCAGCCGTGCCGGCGCTGAGAACATTGTCCCGAACTCCACAGGCGCTGCTAAGGCTATCGGCCTTGTTGTTCCGGAACTCAACGGCAAGCTCATCGGCTCCGCTCAGCGTGTACCGGTTCCGACAGGTTCCACAACGATCCTCACAGCTGTTGTCGAGGGCAAGGTTACTGTTGATGAGATCAACGCTAAGATGAAGGCTTCCACAACAGAGTCCTTCGGATACAACGAGGATCAGATCGTTTCTAAGGATATCGTTGGCATGACCTACGGTTCTCTGTTCGATGCAACACAGACTATGGTTGTTCCGGTTGACGACGCTCACACAGAGGTTCAGGTCGTTTCCTGGTATGACAATGAGAACTCCTTCACATCCAATATGTGCAGAACAATCAAGTACTTCGCTAAGTTCCTTAACAAGTAATTCTTGATTGCATAGGAAAGACCCGAGGAGGTCCGGTCGAAAAGGACCGGATCTCCTCTTTTTTCAGAATCATATGCTTTTTCCAAAGGCCTGGCCGGGATGCTATCCAAGGGCACTTCCGGAGTGAAACAAGCAAGATCAGTCGTTGACGAAGCAAGTACTCTTGGATAGCGTTCCTTGCCTTACCTTTTGAAAAGCTAAAAAAATATCTCAGGAGGATAAAAGCACCATGGAATTAAATAAGAAGACCGTAGATGACATCAACGTCAAGGGCCAGAGAGTTCTCTGCCGCTGTGATTTCAACGTCCCTATCGTTGGAGGCAAGATCACAGACGAGAACCGTCTTGTAGCAGCTCTTCCGACCATCAAGAAGCTCATCGCTGACGGCGGCAAGGTCATCCTTTGCTCTCATCTCGGCAAGGTCAAGACAGAAGAGGACAAGAAGACCAAGACGCTTGCACCGGTTGCAGCCCGTCTCTCCGAGCTTCTCGGCCAGGAAGTCAAGTTTGTTGCAGATCCTGAAGTTGTCGGCCCGAATGTCAAGGCTGCTGTTGCTGAGATGAAGGACGGAGACGTCATTCTTCTTGAGAATACAAGATTCCGTCCGGAAGAGACCAAGTGCGGAGATGCTTTCAGCCAGGATCTCGCTTCCATCGCTGATGTTTTCGTCAACGACGCATTTGGTACAGCTCACCGCGCTCACTGCTCCAACGTCGGCGTCACAAAGTATGTGGATACATGCGTTGTCGGCTATCTGATGCAGAAGGAGATCAAGTTCCTCGGTGAGGCGGTTGAGAATCCAGTTCGTCCGTTTGTCGCTATCCTCGGCGGTGCCAAGGTCGCAGATAAGCTCAACGTCATCAGCAACCTTCTTGAGAAGTGCGATACCCTCATCATCGGAGGTGGTATGGCTTACACATTCCTCAAGGCGAAGGGCTATGAGGTTGGTACATCTCTTCTCGATGAGACAAAGATCGATTACTGCAAGGAGATGATTGCAAAGGCTGAGTCCCTCGGCAAGAAGCTTCTTCTTCCGGTCGATGCAGTTGTCATCTCCGAATTCCCGAACCCGATCGATGCTCCGGTTGAGACTGAGGTCGTCGATGCAGACAAGATGCCGGCTGACAAGATGGGCTGCGATATCGGACCCAAGACCATTGAGCTCTATGCCGATGCTGTCAAGTCCGCAAAGACAGTTGTCTGGAATGGACCGATGGGTGTCTTCGAGAACCCGACCCTTGCAGCAGGCACAAAGGCAGTTGCAGCAGCTCTTGCTGAGACGGATGCAACAACCATCATCGGCGGCGGTGACTCTGCAGCAGCTGTCAATCAGCTTGGCTATGGTCCGAAGATGAGCCACATCTCCACAGGCGGCGGCGCTTCTCTCGAATTCCTGGAAGGCAAGGAACTTCCGGGTGTCGCAGCTGCAAACGACAAATAATTTCTGTCGGATTCCCAAGGTTAAATTATGCGGCCTCATTGAGGAGGCCGTCTCACGTAAATTTCAATTGAGGAGATAAAAAGAAATGGCAAGAAGAATTTTAGCTGCAGGCAACTGGAAGATGAACAAGACTCCGTCGGAGACAACCGCGCTCATTAACGAGATGAAGCCGGTCGTCGCATCTGATGATGTGGACGTCCTTCTCTGCGTACCGGCCATCGATATTCCGGCAGCTGTTGAGGCAGCCAAGGGATCCAATATCCAGATCGGCGCTGAAAACCTCTACTATGAGGAGAAGGGTGCTTACACCGGTGAGATTGCTCCGGATATGCTTGTCGATGCAGGCGTCACACATGTCATCATCGGACATTCCGAGAGACGCGGCTATTTCGGCGAGACCGATGAGCAGGTCAACAAGAAGATCAAGAAGGCTCTTGAGCATGGTCTTGTTCCGGTTATGTGCTGCGGCGAATCTCTTGAGCAGAGAGAGCAGGGCGTGACCATGGACTGGATCCGCATGCAGGTCAAGATCGGCTTCCAGGATCTAACAGCTGACGAAGCTAAGAAGGTCATCGTCGCTTACGAGCCGATATGGGCGATCGGCACAGGCAAGACAGCTACATCTGATCAGGCTGAGGAAGTCTGCAAGGGCATCAGGGATCTTCTCCGAGAGCTCTATGGCGACGATGTAGCAGAGACCACCCGCGTCCTCTACGGCGGTTCCGTCAACCCGGGCAATGCTGCAGAGCTTTTCGCTAAGCCGGATATCGACGGCGGTCTTGTCGGCGGCGCTTCCCTCAAGACAAGCTTCGGCGAGATTGTCCATTACAACAAGTAATCAGAAGCCAGTGGGGCTGTCATGCAACAGCGATGCTGTCAGCATGACAGCCTTTTCTTTCATACTACGTAACTATTCAGGACCGCCGACGAATGAGTGATGAAAAACACTTCCGAAGTGGATCTTTGAGGCGCTGAATATCCAGCAGGCGTTCGTTTAGCAACGACCGGAGCGAAGTGGAGAATGGCCACGGAGGAAGTGCTTTTCAATCACTCACGACGTTACAGTTCACGGGGCACCCCGGCGCGGAGCACAAAGGCCTTCTTCCGGAGCGC
>OMTP01000217.1 GCA_900313955.1 uncultured Lachnospiraceae bacterium
GCGCTCCGGAAGAAGGCCTTTGTGCTCCGCGCCGGGGTGCCCCGTGAACTGTAACGTGATCTGTAACCCTGCTCTCGCTGACAATTTCCGCCCTTGCGAAAATGACATTCCTTGAGTATAGTTAAAATTAATAGAGGGAGGGAATACCTATGAAACCGAAAAAAGCTGTATCCAGGGCGTCACTGATTGCAGTCGCGGCCCTGGTCGAAGTGTTTTCGATCATGATTCTTCTCAACAACTTTGTCGACAAGGCGGGCTGGCTCGAGATGATCATGCGGACCATCAGTGTGCTCATCATCCTGTCGATCGTAAAGAACAGCCGACACCTGTCCTCAGACATGATGTGGATCCTCCTGGTCGCCATTTTCCCCATACCGGGAACGCTGCTTTTCATGTTTCTTGGGGCGGATCTTTTCTCCTCAAAAGAATTCCGCGAGATCAGGAAAGAGAGCGTGAGGGCAGAGACATTTGCCACGCAGGATGAAGCGGTCATAGAAGAGGCCAAAGCGGCGTATCCTGGCATCGCGGGTCAGTTCAACTACCTCTGGTACGAGAAATATCCCATTTGCCGAAACCAGGGGTACCGCTATTTCGGCTCCGGTGAGGAGGGCTTCCCGGAGATGCTCGCAGAGATGAAAAAGGCGGAAAAATACATTTTCCTCGAGTACTTTATCATTGAAAAAGGCGAGATGTGGGACACCATGCTGGAGATCCTAAAGGAGAAGGCGGCAAAAGGTCTTGAGGTTCGCGTCATGTATGATGACATGGGATCCATCAACACCATGCCGGTTAAATACACAAAGGAGCTTGAGGCTATGGGCATCAGGGCCGTATCCTTCAACCGCCTGTCGCCAATCGTCAATATCATCATGAACCACCGCGACCACAGGAAGATCATGGTCATCGACGGAAGGATTGCCTTCTCAGGCGGCATCAATCTGGCCGATGAGTATATCAATAAGAAAGTCAAGTACGGCTACTGGAAGGACACTGTTGTTGAGGTGAGGGGACAGGCGGTCGACGCCATGCTCCGCCTCTTCCTCACCAACTGGAACGCCCTCCGCCACGAGGACGAGGACTATGCCGTCTTCTACGGGCCGCACGACGAACCGATCGGGCAGGGCTTTGTCTGTGCCTACGGAGAGTCGCCTCTCTCTCCTGAGCGCGTGGCTCAGAACGTCTACCTCAACATCATCAATGAGGCCCAGCACTACGTCTATATCATGACGCCCTATCTCATCATCGACTCCGATATGACCAACGCCCTCATCCTGGCAGCCAGGCGCGGCGTCGACGTCAAAATCGTGACGCCCGGTATCCCCGATAAGAAGATCGTTTACGGCGTCACGCGTTCCTACTACAACGCCCTCGTCGCCGGCGGCGTCCACGTGCTCGAGTACACGCCCGGCTTCGACCACGCCAAAGTCATGGTGGCCGACGACCTGGTCTGCACCGTAGGCACCATCAACTTCGACTACCGCTCGCTCTACCTGCATTTTGAAAATGGCACCTACCTCTGCGGCGGCGACGAAGTTCTCCACGTCCGCGACGACGTCCTGAGGGCCATCGCCGCTTCCCGCGAAGTTCCTCTCTCCGAGACGAAAATGTTCGGTCTCAAAGAGTTCGGCTGGAGCGTCATCCGCCTCTTCGCTCCGCTCATGTAAATGAGGATTCGGGGACGGTTCTCAAGAAAGGAAAATGAATATGGAAGAGAAACTATATGATGTCCTGGTCATCGGCAACGGTCCTGCGGGCCTGTCCGCCGCCATCAATGTACGCCAGAGAAACGGCGCTGTTTTAGTGATCGGTCTGCCCATCGAGGGCAACCCTCTCTACAAGGCTCACGAGATTGACAACTACCTGGGTCTGCCCCGCATGAGCGGTGCAGACATGCTGAGAATCATGCACAAACACGCCGAGGATAAGGGCGTGGAGTTCTGCGAGGAGAGGCTTCTCGCTGCCTACCCCAATGGCGACACATGGATGGTCAGCGCCGGCTCCTGTGTCTTTACGGGCAGAAAAGTTGTCTTCGCCGGCGGCGTTGCCCGCGGCAAGGCTTTCGAGGGCGAAGAAGAATTTCTCGGCCGCGGGGTCAGCTACTGCACGACATGCGACGGCATGCTCTACAAGGGCAAAGAAGTCTCCGTCATCGGCTTCAGCGAGGCGGATAGAAAAGAAGCCGCCTACCTCGAGGGCATTTGCTCCAAAGTGGACTATTTTGAGAAGCCCGGGAGCGTGAAGATCCTGGGTGACCAGAAAGTCAGCCAGGTGGAAGTCGACGGAAAGACCATGGACACATCCTGCGTCTTCATCCTGCGCCCGACCCTGTCCCCTGCTTCGCTCTTCCCGGGCCTTGCCATCGAGAATGGCTTCATCAAAGTGAACCGCAGCATGGAGACCAACCTGCCCGGCCTCTACGCAGCGGGCGACTGCACCGGCACTCCCTTCCAGGTTGCCAAAGCCGTTGGCGAGGGCATGATGGCCGGCCAGTCCGCCATGAAGATATGAAAAATGTGTGATTTTCGTTGCAAAGCCAAGGGTTTTCTGCTATTCTTTGCCTTTGGAGTTAATGGCTTTAACTTAAGAAGGAAATTCACATTACATTATGAAGAGGAAGGAACAAAGAAAGGACACGGAGAGGAAGGTCGTCTCCATGTCTGCGTATAAGAGGCACAAGGCGGACGCGGCGGAGAAGACGGCAAAGAATCCGGACGCGGCCGAACCGAAGGAAAAGAAGAGGACTGGGAAGAAACTGTTCACAGTCCTTTTTGTTGTATTTACATTTATCTCGCTTCTTGTGGCGCTGTCGGCCAGGTGGGCATTTACCACATGGTCCAACCTCAAGATGGAAGAGATCATTTTCGAGCTGACGCAGCCCCTGACCGGCACCGGCAACAACATGATCGAGGAGTACATGGTCAGGGCCCTGGTGCCGGCCATTGTCGCCGCGGCGGCGCTCATTTTCATCCTTTTCTTTTTAAGAAAGAGGACGTGGTACAAGCGCATGACCGTGATTGGATTTATCGCGACGATGGTGTTCGCATTCTTCACGGGGCGCTACTGCTGGGAGGAACTGAAGATCGGCGACTGGCTGGCCAACCGCGGCAAGTCGTCGACCTACATCGAGGACAACTACGTCAATCCAGCGACGACAGAGCTGACATTTCCCGAGAAGAAACGCAACCTCATCTACATCTACCTGGAGTCCATGGAGAAGACCTATGCGGATAAGGAAAATGGCGGCGGCTTCGAGGAGAACTGCATCCCGGAACTGACACAGCTCGCTCAGGAAAATGAGGACTTCGGCGGGACGTCCACCAAGCTCAACGGCGGCTACGCCCTGTCAGGCACGACCTGGACGGTGGGCGCCATGTTCGGCCAGACCTCCGGCCTGCCCCTCAAGATTCAGATTGATACCAACGGCATGGGATCCCAGACGACCTTCTTCCCCGGCATCACGACGCTGGGTGATATTCTGAGGGCCCAGGGCTACACACAGGATCTTCTCATCGGGTCAAATGCCTCTTTCGGCGGCCGCGACACATATTTTACGGAGCACGGCAACTACAACCTGCTTGATTATAAATACGCGCAGGAAAATGGTCTGATTCCTCTGGGCTACAAGGTCTGGTGGGGCTATGAGGATGAAAAGCTCTTCGACATCGCCAAGCAGCGCCTGTCCTATGTGGCGGGCAAGGGCACGCCATTTAATTTGACCATGCTCACCGTCGACACGCATTTTCCGGACGGCTATGTCTGCGATTTGTGCGGAAATGAGTTCGGAGACAATCAGTACGCCAATGTCATGCACTGCTCAAGCAAGCAGGTGAGCGCCTTTGTCAAATGGTGCCAGGAGCAGTCCTGGTACGACAACACGACGATAGTCATTTCCGGAGACCATCCGACCATGGATGCGGATTTCTGCGACGACGTCGACAAGAAGTATGTCCGCAAGGTCTACACCTGCTACATCAACTCGGCTGTGACGCCGGCTGACCCGACCAAACGGCGCAAGTTCACGACCCTCGACGACTTCCCGACGACCCTCGCGGCTCTCGGCGTCAGGATCGACGGCGAGAGGCTGGGCCTTGGCACCAACCTCTTCTCCGACACGGAGACTCTGTCCGAGCGCGACGGCTACAACAACGAGAACACCGAGCTCGAGAGAAACTCCGAGTGGATGAACAAGATGTCCGGTATCTCCGACGCGGCTGTCGCCCAGAGAAACAAGATCCTGTCGGTCAAGAAGAAGGTCAAGATCAGCTTCACCAACGACGACACCTACATGTATGTGACCGTCAAGGGCCTCAAGTCGATCGCGCCCTTCATGGAGTTCGCCTACATTCACATCCGCAACGACAACCAGCTGACTCTGACCGAGCCCAAGCTCGTTCCCCAGTCCGACGGCACTTACGCCTTCATGTGGCCGCTCACCAAGCTCCAGGGCAACAAGGACATCACCTACATGCTCCGCGTCCGTACCAGCAACGGCACCGTCGACCTCACCGACGCCATCCCCTACACAGTCAAAGACTGAATTTCGTTACTGTTCATGGGTGGGTCACTTCGCCGCTTCGCACAAAGGCCTTCTTCCTTCACTTAGTAATT
>OMTP01000213.1 GCA_900313955.1 uncultured Lachnospiraceae bacterium
GCCGCTGACTGTAGAATCAGATCCTGTCTTCAGCTGAGCCGCACCGTCGTTGACATCGGAAACACCCTGTGTATATGTCTTGAGTCCCGTAGCCAGCTGCTGCACGCCGGACTTGGCGGAAGCGGTACCGTTCTTAAGGCTGAGTGCGCCTGTTCCGAGCTGCTCGACACCAGCTGTGTAGGTTGTGATACCGTCAGCGAGCTTGAGTGCTCCAGTCTTAGCTGTCGTTGCGCCAGTTGCCAGCTGTGTAGTTCCTGTGTGGACTTGGGTCACACCATCTGTGTAAGAAACAATGCCGTCAGCCAGCTCCTGTGTACCATCTTTGAGGGTCGGCATATTGTCATTTGCTGTCTTGATTCCGTCGGAGAGTTCTTTGGAGCCGTCGACGAGCTTAGAAGAGCCGTCGGTCATCTCCTTGATCTTGTCGTCCATGTCGCTCAGAGCGTCGTCGTGATCACTTGTGATCTCGTCGTCATCGACATCATCGCCTGTGAGCAGGTTGGAGAAGACCATGGTCATCGCCGTGGACATGGAGAAATCTGTGATATCCGCTGTGATCTCGACGGAACTCGGGATATCGAGGTCATTGACCTTGTCCTTGGACTTCTGAGAGGCATCCGCGTCATCGAGGGTCTGCTGCAGGTCGGATTTGACGCTCGTGAGAGAATCCTGGAGCCCCGGGAAAGCCATGCCGACGACGACTGTGTTCTTGCCCTCGGAGACGACAGAGCCGTGGTCGATCTTGACATTCCTGACTTTTTCGTTCGAAAAAGCAATGCCGGTCACCGCCGTGAAGGGGACATAGACGTCGCCCGACTTCTCGGTGTTGGTGTAATCGATATGAATGGTGAGCTGACCGGACTGGCCTGCCAGCTTGTCCGGGTCGATGGCGACGCCGTCCAGATAGTAGGTGATCTTGGTATCGACAGGCGGCTGCTCCGAAGTGTGGCCCTGATAATAGATGTCGCTGCCGTCAGCGTTCCAGGTGAGTTTGGTGCCGTCCTGCTTGTAGGTCTCGTCGCCCTGGACATTTTCAATATTGGTGAGATTGGTCTCATCCTCGAGCTTGCTGTCGCCGTCCGGGTTTTTCAGCCAGTTGCTGACCGTGATGTCGCGCGTGTTGCCATTTGCATCCGTGAAGACGTAGACCGTCTCCTCCTTCTTGGCCGTGGACGTTGCTCCATTTCCCACAACCTTCTCGATCGCGCTCTGAATATCCGCGGTCTGATCCTCCTCAGCCGTGCTTGTACTTGTCGTCGATGAGGGGTTCCCGCATGCCCCCAGGGAAAATGTCATTGTTGCGACAAGGGTCATCGCGAAGAACTTCTTGACTTCCATATTTTTCATAATGAATTGCCTCCCAATCTATGGTCAATGAGAAAATGTCTCATTTTCTTTGAATCATTTTTCTGACACAGGCAAGGGGCTTGCCCGCCTGTGCCATTTTCAGCGAATTTACTGTGGATCTTCCACCTTGGCTGTCTCGAGGGCTTCTTTCGCCTTTCTCTGGCGCACTTTCTTCTGATGCTTCTCAAACTTGCCCGGGTGATGGACGAAGCCAACGCTGAGGCGGACGATGATCGGATCAAAAGCATAGAGGACGGCCGGCAGAATCGTCAGAACGATGAGGGCCGAGATCAGGGCTCCTCGTGCCATGAGGAGGCACAGGGAAGAGATCATCTCGATGTTGGAGTAGATGGCAACACCGAAGGTCGATGCGAAGAAGGTCAGAGCCGAGGTGATGATCGATGTGATCGATGTGCTGTGGGCGATCTTGATGGCTTCCCACTTGTCCTTGCCTGAGTAGCGCTCGGTCTGGTAGCGGCTGGTCATGAGGATCGCGTAGTCGACCGTGGATCCCAGCTGAACCGTGCCGATGACGATGTTGGCAATGAAAGGAAGTGTGACGCCCGTGTAGTAAGAGATCGACATATTGATGAAGATCGCGCACTCGATGACCAGGACCAGGAGGAAGGGCAGGATCGCCGACTTGAAGACGAAGGCGATGATGACTGCGATGATACCGATCGATACCCAGTTGACTGTGTTGAAGTCGTGGTTGGAGATGCGGATCAGGTCCTTAGTCGCCGGCGCCTCGCCGATCAGCATGGCCTTGCTGTCGTATTTCTTCAGGATCTTATTGATGGCGTTGATCTGCACGTTGACGTCATGAGACGCCACCTTGTAGGAGCTGTTGATGAGAGTCAGCTCATACTCGTCGGATTCCAGGGCATCCTTGATCTTCTTTGGAAGCGCGTCGCGCGGAATACCGCCGCCCAGAAGGGCATCCATGCCGAGGACGGAATTCACTCCGTCGACATTTTCAATCTCCTTGCACATTTCCGACGTCTTGGCCGTCGGAAGATTACTGTCGGAGAGGACGAACATGGTGTTGCTGAGGTCGAAGTCGTCCTTCAGCTTCTCATTTGCCACAATACCTGGAAGATCGGTCGGCAGCGTGCGGTCGAGGTTGTAGTAGACATTGACGTGGGTATCGCCATAGATCGCCGGGATCCATGCGATGGCGAACACAATAAGAAGAGCCACGTAGTGCTTCTGGACGAAACCGGGCAGCTTCTTGAAGGCCGGAATGATGGGCCTGTGATGGGTCTTCTCGATGGCGTTGTCGAAGATGAGGATCATGGACGGAAGGATCGTGACGCAGCCGACGACGCCGAGGGCAACACCCTTCATCATGACAAGACCGATATCAAGGCCGAGCGTAAAGCTCATAAAGCACAGAGCCGCGAAACCGGCGATGGTCGTGACGGATGAGCCGATGACCGACTGCAGTGTCGCGTTGATGGCCTCCGCCATGGCGTGTTTCTTGTCGTCCGGGTACTTCTGCATGTTCTCCTCGAAACTGCTCCACAGGAAAATGGAGTAGTCCATGGTGACGCCCAGCTGCAGGATGGCCGCCAGAGCCTTGGTGACGTAGGACACCTGCCCCAGGAAGATGTTCGTGCCCATATTGTACAGGATAGACAATCCGATGGACAGAAGGAAGAAGACCGGGGCCAGGAAGGTATCGCAGGCCAGGGCCAGGACGATCGAAGCCAGAACGACCGCGATCAGGATGTAAATGGGTTCCTCCTGCTCTGCCAGCTCCTTGGTGTCAAGGCAGACCGCCGTGACGCCGGAGACAAAGCACTTCTCATTGACAATCTTGCGGATGTTGGTCACGGCATCGAGGGATCGATCTGCCGAAGTTCCCTCCTCATAGGTGACGATGATCATGGTGCTGTCGTCTTTGATAAAGGCGTCCTTGATCTCATCCGGCAGAATATCAATCGGAACGGACAGATCCATAAAGCTGTCGTACCAGAAGGCGTCCTTGACGCCATCAACATCTTCGATCTTCTGGCGGAGAGCCGAGATGTCTTTGTTGTCCATGCCTTCGACGACAATCATGGAGACGCCGCCGGTGCCGAACTGATCAATGAGGATATCCTGCCCCTTCATGGTGTCGATTTCCTTGGGCAGATAGGTCAGCATGTCGTAGTTGACACGCGTCCTGGCCATACCCAACAGGGCCGGAAAGATGAGGACGATGGCCGCGATGAGGATCACAAAACGTGCCTTGACGACCTTGCTTCCAAAACTCTTCATTCCGTTCACTCCTTCTCACAAATTTTTCATACGCAATACACACGCAGGTCAAAACTTTCACCCTGCTGAAAAACAGTATAAAAAAAAGGCCTGAATATCGACATATTCAAACCTTTTTTCGTGTTGAAATCGATTTTACAAATCGGCCAGTTTGTATAACTGCCCTCAGGTGCAGCCAGGGCATCACTTGCCCAGCTCGTCGAGCACGTCCATCATGGACCGCGTGCCTATGTACTGATAGAGCTCGGCCATCTCCTCCGGCGAAAAGGGCATGCCGCCCTGAATCCAGGAGACGACGACAAAGGTCATGGACTCCGCATAATAGAGCGCCAGATACTCGGGGGTGAGCCACTTGTGTTTCGGCTTCTTCTTCCCCGCCCTCTCCCTAAAAATCGCATAGAGCAGCTGATAGATACTGTGACTCACTATTTCCTTGAATGAATTCTGTCCTTCGATCCTGGAGACATGCATGTAGAAATCCTTGTCCTTCAAAAGGTTACTGAAAATAAGAATGAGGGCCTCCCGATACATTCCATTCATCAGCAAAATGCGGACCGGCTCGAGAATCTCCTCGCGAATGATCGCCTCCAGAAGATCATACTTATCCTGGAAATGGTTATAAAATGTCACACGGATGACACCAGCCCCATCTGTAATATTTTTAATTGTGATCTTCTCGAAAGGCATCTTCACGGCGAGCTCTTTCAGGCTCATCGCCAGCGCCTTCTCGACGTCCCTCTTCTCTTCCATGCGCTCATCCTGCCGGGTACCTGTCACTCTCCGTCGTCCTCGCTCTTTTTGACTGCAAATGTCTCATAGGAGGATGTTTTTGCCTTGCCCGGCTCCGGGAGCGGCTCCTCACCGTAGTCCTCGCCGGCCAGCTTCAAAATGTCGATGACTTTATCCTGCTGGATGCCCATGTCATTGGCGATCTCGTCGATGTTGGGCTTTGTTCCAAGCTCCTCGGTCAGGCGGTCAATGCTCTTCTGCAGGAGCTCCACCTGAACGATCAGGCGGTCATCGCGGATATTGAGCTCTTTTTTCTCATCAATGGCTCTCTGCATGGCGCTTATGATCGCATCTTTGATCTGATCCTCCATAGAGAATCCATAAAAGGAATCCGGATCATCGCTCAGAGCGTTGATCCCCTCCATGAGGCCCACATAGCCCTCCTGAAGCAGATCCTCTTTGGGAATCGTTCCATCGTCAAAGTTTTCGGCGAGTTCCGGAACCATCTCCATGAACTCCTCCGCCAGATCTTTCTTCTGTGCGTCTGTCAAATGAGTATCTCCTTATGGTAAGGGAGGGTGCCTGTCACCGGACAATTGACACAATTTCCTTTGGGAATTGTGTCAATTGTCCGGTGACAGGCACCCATCCGTCCTTATGCTGAAGCTTTCTTGTCCTCAAGCTGAGATGTGCAGTGCGGGCAGCGGGTCGCGTCGATCGGAATCTCGGACTTGCAGTACGGGCAGATCTTGGTCTTTGGCTTCTCCTCTACCGGCGGCTTGAGTCTCTCCTCAAACTTATTCATCGATCTTACCACAAGGAAAATGCAGAAAGCGATGATGACAAAGTTAATGACAAGGGAGATGAACTTGCCATAATTGAGTGTCGCTGCACCGGCCTCCTGTGCAGCTGCCAGCGTCTTGTAGTGGGATCCATCGAGAGCAATGAACCAGTTGCTGAAATCGAGACCGCCGGTCACACGTCCGATGAGGGGCATGATGATATCATTGACAAGGGAGGTGACAATATTTCCAAAAGCACCACCGATGATCACACCGACTGCCATATCCATCACATTTCCACGTGCGATGAACTTTCTGAATTCCCCGAAGAAGCCTTTGGCATCATCGAGATTAATAGGGTTGTTTTTCGCCATTTTATCCCCGGCCTCCTTAAATAAAGCATTTTGCCTTATTATAGCTAATATGACTTCATTTGTGAAGACTCAACTATGTCAGTCGTCCGGATGCTCGTTGGCCTCGGCAAACATCTCGTCGATATGCTCAAGATCGGTGATCCAGTCTGCGTAGGTGGTCTCCGCCGCCTGCTGGAAATCGGCGTCCTTGATACTCTGCGTGAGCGACACCTTGGACTTGGCCACAGGCTGCAGAGTGCCGGCTCCGGCGATGCAGCCGCCCGGACATGCCATGCCCTCGAGCAGGTAGCCGTCGTACTTGTGCGTCTTGGTCGCGATATTCATCATGGTCTTGCACTCCGCAAGGCCATCCCCTTTTTGCACCTTGACATCGCGGGTCGGGTCAATCTTCCTGACATAGTTGACGACCGCATTGGCGACGCCGCCGCTCGCGGCGAATCCTCGACCATCGCCGGACGCCTCGCGGAGGGGTTTGCTATCGGGAAGCTTGTCGAGATCGACTTCCCTGGCGTCAAACATTCCTGCCACTTCCTCAAAAGTGAGACAGAAATCAACATAACTCTTGATGGACTTGCGGCTCGCCTCCTGTTTTTTGGAGAGACACGGCCCCACGAAGCAGATCTTGCAGTCCGGATGCTGGGTCTTCAGAAGTCTTGCCGTCAGCACCATCGGTGTGAGAGCCATGGAAACCGACTTGGCAGCATCCGGGAAATTCTTTCTGACCATGACCGACCAGGCCGGGCAGCAGCTGGTGCACAAAAATGGAAGCTTGCCGGGCACCTCCTTTAAGAAGTCATTTGCCTCCTCAATGGTGCAGAGGTCGGCACCGACTGCAACCTCAGCCACATCCTTAAAGCCCAGTGCCTGGAAGGCGGAGCGGACCCTGGTCGGTGTTAATTTTCCTCCGAACTGGCCGACATAAGCCGGCGCCAGAATGGCGTAGACATCATGCTTGCCCTTGATGGCCTTGATGGTCTGATAGATCTGGCCCTTGTCCACGATGGCCGCGAAGGGGCAGCTGACCAGGCACATGCCGCACTGGACGCACTTGTCCTGATTGATCTTGGCACGGTTGTAGCGGTCCGTGGTGATGGCTCCGACTCCGCAGGCCTTGACGCATGGCCGCTCCTGGCGGATGATCGCGTTGTACTGGCAGGCATTCATGCAGAGGCCGCAGCGGACGCACTTGCTCTCATCAATGTGCGACCTTCCATTTTCCATCGAAATGGCACCCTTGGGACAGACATCCTGGCATGGGTGCTCAAGACAGCCCTGGCAGCCGTCCGTCACGAAGACCCGCTTATCGGGACAGGCGTGGCAGGCGAAGCGAATGACGCTGACGAGGGGTGGCTCATAGTAGAGCTCGCCCTTCATGGCCTCCTTGAGCCCGTCCGAAATCTGCGAGTGCTGGGTCAGCGGACGCGTGGACATACCCATCGCCGCGCGAAGTCTCTCCCCGACAATCGCCCTCTCCAGGAAAATGCTCTCTCTGTATGTGGCGATTTCTCCCGGAATAATCTTGTAGGGAAGCTCGTTGAACTCTTTGGGTTTGCCGTCCTCATAAGCAAATCTCGCGACCTCCTCAAAAATGCGCCGTCTGAGAACCGTTTTCTTTGTTTCGACACCTCTCATATCATTTCTCCTATCGACCATAGTTAAAAAGTTTCCGACAATAGCTATCTCTATTTTACACCATAACTTTATCTTATATGAAGAAATCTATGAAAAATCTTAAAAATGTCGAATGCGTTGTTACAGTTCACGGGTCAGCCAAGGCTCCCCTAGAAAAGCACTTCCTCCGCGGACATCCCCTATAGGTCCACTCCGGAAGTGCTTTCCCAGGGGAACACGCTGGATGACGCGTGAACTGTAACAATGCGTTGGCTGACATCCAGGTTTCTACTCCCCGCCAGTATATTTTCGAAGGGCTTTTTCTTGGCAAATTCAACAAAAAGGATACGTCTGTGTGCTATAATAAAGGCAGATATAGACAAGTTCGTGGATTTTTCAAGGAGGTATTCTATGAATCAGAAGATTACAATCGCCATCAACCGCGAGTACGGCTCCGGCGGGCGCACGATTGCTACTATGTTGTCAAAAGATCTGGGCATCCACTACTATGACAAGGAGATCGCCAGGCTCGCCGCGGATGACTCCGGCATCGCCGAGGAGCTCTTCGTCAGGGCTTCCGAAGAATTCAAGGGAGCGCCCATTTTCAGCTTCGGGCCGGATGTCTACGACGGCGAGATTCTGCCGCCGTCCGACAAGGACTACACGTCGCCCAAGAACCTCTTCGCCTGCCAGGCCCGCGTCATGAAGCATCTCTGCGACACGGAGCCCTGTATCCTGGTCGGGCACGGCGGCGGCTACGTTCTGCGCAACCGCAAGAACGTCGTCCGCGTCTTCGTGCATGCGCCCGAATATTATCTGAAGGAAATGGCACAGACCCGCATCAGCCTGACCGGCAAGGATCTGGAAAAGTATATCGAGAAAGAAAACAAGCGCCGCGCCGACTACAACTACTACTATACAGGTGAAAAATGGGACGACGCCCACTACTACGACCTCTGCCTCGATTCCTCCAAGCTCGGCTTTGAAAAATGCGTCGAGCTCATCAAGGGCTACATGAAGATCCGCTTCGACGGCATCGAGTTCTGAGTCCCCAAAAACGGTTTTTGTCATGGCAAATATATGCTCCTCCCCCGACACCCCTGGTTACAGTTCACGGGGCACCCCGGCGCGGAGCACAAAGGCCTTCTTCCGGAGAGCATTCGATTTTCGCCGCCTGCTTTTGCGGCGAAAATGACTAAGTGAAGGAAGA
>OMTP01000211.1 GCA_900313955.1 uncultured Lachnospiraceae bacterium
GCGGCGAAAATCGAATGCGCTCCGGAAGAAGGCCTTTGTGCTCCGCGCCGGGGTGACCCGTGAACTGTAACGTAACTGTTCAGGAGGACACTTTTTTCTTTCCGCAAAGAGCCCGTCCTGAACAGTTACCAGATATGATTGTAGGTGGGGACTGAGCTTAGATTGCGAGTAAAAATGCAACCAACGAATAACCATCATGACGGTTTTCCTATGATTATATTGAAAAATGGTTATAGATAGAGTATACTTCCCTTATGAAAATGAACTTACATTCGACAAAAGGAGGTGCTGCCATGACTATGACATTGGATGAAATCAAACGGAAAAAGCAGGAAATGGGCTACTCCGTAGATACCATCTCCCGCCTCAGTGGAGTTCCCAAAGCTACTCTGCAAAAAGTCTTCAGCGGAGCGACAAAATCTCCACGTCACGAGACGTTGGTCAGGCTGTCCGCCGTCCTTGAGGATCATAAGACCATTCGCTATGCGGACGTATCGGGGAGCCCATCCCCGTCGATTTTAAGGGATGGACCAGCCGCATCCGCTGCCAGGGTGATTGTCGACAATCCCTACGGCAATAAGATGCAGGGACAATACACAGTAGAGGACTATCTTGCTCTGCCGGATGACAAGCGCTATGAGCTCATCGACGGTGTGATCTACGAGATGGCCTCTCCCACCTCCAATCATCAGGAGATCGCGGGTTTCATGTACTATTGTTTCAGGAAGTGCGCAGACGCGCACCATCTCTCCTGCCACCCTTATATAGCTCCGCTTGATGTTCAGCTGGACAAGGACAACAAGACCATGGTGCAGCCGGATGTCATTGTCATCTGTGATCCTAGGACCAACATTGGCAAGCGTATGTTCGGAGCACCGGACTTTGTCGCTGAGGTTCTCTCTCCTACTTCCAGGAACAGGGATATCTACATCAAACTGAATAAGTACAAGCATGCCGGGGTCCGTGAGTACTGGATTCTGGAGCCGGAGAAGCAGAAGGTCATCACCTACCTCTTCGACAAAGATGACGATATCCGCCTCTATACCTTTGATGACGATATTCCTGTCGATATCTCCGATGGCCTGTGTACAGTCAACTTCACAAAAGCCAAGGAGTGGCTCGTGTGAAATCGAGAGTGCCTGTCACTAGACATTTTAGAATATTTAAAATATTCTAAAATGTCTGGTGACAGGCACCCGCCCTGTATGTCATCCATAGAAGCCCGAATACCCGATCAGGCCGATGAAAAAGCTGATCAAATTTGCAATGATGGTGTAAATCCATGGGCGAATCCGCGACGGCTTCGATTCGTATTTCTCGCAGACGTGCATATAGACTAATCCCTCCGCGACCAGGATCAGAGCCTCACAGATATAGTAGACGTTCATGAGGCGACTGTCGTACCACTTGAAATTCCACTCAAAGATGAAAATGGCGACGTTGAGGAAGACTTGCGTTAGGATATTCGTGAGAACAATCACACCGAGCTCCTTCAGTTTCCTGTAGAAAATGAGCCCGATCAAAAGCTCCACGATGATCGTCATGAGGCAGCGCCTCAGGAAATTCTTCAGCATCTGTGGCCAGTTCTGCACTTCTTTCACCTTAAGTGTGCCCGGTGCTTCCTTATCAACAGATGCTTTGTAGCAGCTGCTAAAGTGGACGCGGGTCATTTCCCCGGATAGATAATAGGTCTTATTTTCCGCATCATAGAGAAGAACCTTGAAGTCGTCGGGAGGATAATACGACCAGTCGAAAGTGTTTCCCCCATTTTCAAGTACCTCGCCGTAGCTGAGGAAATAGTAGGAATCTCCGGAGCTGTGGAGAGCCGTCCATTCACTCTTATCCATAGGATTGGCTCCGCCCTGCATTCCATTATAGGATTCATACGTCTCATAATAATTCCAGGGGCCGGTGGATTTGTCTCTGGAGAGGAGTGTCGCATAGTAGGTGCCCTCATGGGGAAGATCAAATTCCACCGTCACACTTTTCTTAGGACCAGTATCTGCCAGGACAGGAAGTGGAATAGTTACGAAAAGAGCAATACCGATAATAAGAGTTAAAAGTTTGCTTTGAATATTTTCCAGTCTCATATTGTTCACCCCCTCTGACTGTAATTCTTAATCATGCGTGAACCCAAATCTTATACCCTTTAATTCCTGGATAATAAGAATACTTCACAACTCTGCCACATTCTTTCCATCCATCAATGACATAAATGTATTGCGTACCGGATGTACTCAATACTGTTCCATATGCAAAAACGTCATGTCCCTCTGACGAAAAAGTATTATTATCAAAACGAAGCATTAAATGAATAGGGCAGTTGTCTCCTATTGCCGCTTCCATCTCAGAATATTTAGTAATATAACGATACCACCATAAGGAAGAATCTGCCGGTCCTAAAAATTGACTATACCCATTTAATACAAGTGGATCCCAAGTTCCAGTGGTATCAGAGGTTAACATTCCCTTCTTCATTTCCCTAAAAATAAAGTTTCTTTGACCCACTTATCATACTTCACAAGGTTGTATGATAGCAGGGAGGTCCAAACCCATAAAGATGCAGCTCGTCGTCCAAAGACCGGGATATGATCCGGACGGTATTTGCGGCGCATAACTGACATGACGCCTTCCACACCATTGCGCTGATGTGCATTCTTCAGAGTTTCTTCAGAGTTCGACTAGACATTAAACCCCTATGTCTGGTGACAGTCTGTAGATGTACATGTAGACAAATCCCTCCGCGACCAAGATCAGTGTCTGACAGATATAGTAGACATTCATGAGGCGGTCGTCGTACCACTTTAAATTCCACTCATCGATATTTTGATTCAAAATAGAATCTTATTAAAGTTGTCATTGACTTATCATATGTGACAGCTCGCCCAACTATTGCATTATTGTTAAGGATAACAAATGCTCCATTTTCGTATTTGACATATACAGAACCCGTTCCTATTTTTAAACTTTTGCAGATACTAGAAATAATGGCGCAAATATCCTCTTCTGATTTGTCACGTTTTATCTCATATACGAAATCAGCATCTCCTATTTCATTCGCATTAGTCACTAAACAATATTCTGCACCATTCATAAGAATTTCTTCATTTAGGGGCATTGATTGATTCGACTTATATTCACTAAAAAGATAGAAAAAGACAAATGCAATAAATATAGGGAAAAATGTACTGCTAAATCGCTGTAAATGACTTTGCTTTTCCCATTGTTTGCTATGACGGCCAAACAAAGGTATTACCGTCTGTACTAATGCTGCACCTATGCTAATAAATAAGAAAAATAATATTATGCGTATCACCGTTTTATGTTATCCCCAAATAAGTTTATCCAATCTAATAGCTACTCTGCTAGACAATGTATAATGCAATGCAGCTAATCTTGCCTTATCATACAAGTTTGTATACGCATTGTAACAGCATAACGATATAGACATACCAAATCCAAATAAAGTTGTTGTTCCTGCCATAGCTCCTAATAAGCCGGTAACACACGTTGCAACATACTGTTGACTGACATCCTCTGGCTCCAAGTCCTGGTATATTCCATTCAATAGCTCATTTATAGAAGAAGAATTTTCATAGTGATTCTTAAATGAGGTTATTATTAATTTAGCTCTTGAAACAGTTTTATTCGGATCAAAGGTGGATAAACCATACACTGCATTTGCTGTATTAATTGATATTATTTTTCCCTTATCTACCGAAGTAATAATATCATTTGTATTACCTGATGCGGACTTGAATTCATCTATAAAATTAACTAAATTGGTAGAAAACATTGAAAACTTACTCTGCGCTATAAAGTTTTCGTAAGCGTTAATGTCGTCCAAAGTAATAACATAAGCATATATATTATCAAATCCTGGTTTTTCTTTAGTATAATTAGGATTATCTATATAGTGAGACATATAAAGATAAAGCACATACTTGTTAAAATCAGCTGTGCTATATATATTCCCATATCGCTCTGCTGCTACTTGTGTGACATATCTTATCCTTTCGTTCTGTTCTTGAGGGGTTTCGGGTGGGTTTCCATCTTGGCCATTAAGTTGAATAAAACGGCTCTTCGGGCACGGTTGTGGGTGATTAATTGCCCGAAAGCCAGCATTTAAGCC
>OMTP01000210.1 GCA_900313955.1 uncultured Lachnospiraceae bacterium
GCAGGTGTAAAATCCAATGCTCAATGTGTCAGTTAATTATTATTTGATGTACTAGAATAGAAATATAGGAGGAAGAAATGGCACTTGATACGGAAATCAGCCTGAGAAATCAGGTCATGTACTGCGTTTTTGTAAGAAACTACAGCGAGGAAGGAACCTTTGAGGCAGTTCGAAAGGATCTCGACAGAATCAGGAGTCTTGGAACAGATATGATCTGGTTTATGCCGATCCAGCCGACCGGACAAGTCCACAGAAAGGGGTCGCTGGGATCCCCTTACGCAATTCGCGATTACCGCGCTGTCAATCCTGAATTTGGCACCATGGATGACTTTAAAAAACTTGTAAAGGATATCCATGAAAAGGGAATGAAGTGCATAATGGATGTCGTCTACAATCACACTTCTCCCGATTCCGTTTTGGCCAAGACGCATCCGGAGTGGTTCTATCACAAGCCGGACGGCTCCCTGGGCAACCGCGTGGGAGACTGGTGGGATGTCGTCGACCTCAACTATGATGCAGGAGAAGAGATGTGGCAATACCAGATCGATACTCTGAAGATGTGGGCCGAGATCGTTGATGGTTTTCGCTGTGATGTGGCTCCTATGGTTCCCCTTGCCTTCTGGGAGAGAGCAAGAAGAGAAGTTGCAGAGGTGAGACCAGGCTGCCTGTGGCTTGCCGAATCTGTCGAGCCGCCTTTTGTCGCCTTCAATCGCTCCCGCAACGTGCGCACATCCTCGGACAGCGAGCTCTACAGAGCATTTGATATGACCTATGAGTACGATCTCAAGGATGAATTTACAGGATATTTTATGGGCACAAAGTCCCTCGCGGACTATTCGCATGCCATCAATCTTCAGGAATGCATCTACCCGGAGAACTACGTCAAGCTTCGCTTTCTGGAAAACCATGATATGGAGCGAGCTCATGATCTGATCCGGGATGACAAGGCTCTCCGAAACTGGACAGCTTTTGCGTTCTTCCAGAAGGGTATTGCCCTCATCTACAACGGTCAGGAGGCTGAGTGCACCCATAGGCCGACTCTTTTTGATAAGGATACGATCGATTGGAGCTATCTAAGGGAGAGCTCTATTCCGGCTCTTATGACAAAACTGTCTGAGATCAAAAAAAATCCTGTCTTTAAAGACAGCTTCTATGAGACAACGGCTCTTCCGAACGATGTCATGATGGCCGTCCACAGGCCTGTCAACCGCTCTGCGGCAGGTGCCATGGAGGGAGAGGAGACGGGCGGACCAAAGATGGCCCTGGGTTTTTTCTGCCTCGGCGGCAAAAACTCCCTCGTTCAGGTAGGTCAGCTTGGTCTTGAAGATGGAGCGTATACCAATGTGATCGATGGAAAAGAACTCATTGTACACCAGGGACGCCTTCCGCTTGACGGTGAACCAGTTGTTCTTCTCGTCTGAGGTTTATGAGGGGTGAAGATGATGGATAAAGTGAGAAAGGCATTGGAGCACTTTTCGGAAATTGTGGAGGTCATTCTTGCCGTCGTTGTAGCTGTCCTCATTGTGATGGACTTTATCGGCCTTCTTCCCAGAGTCGCTGAATTCTGGAGCGCCAAGGGAAACGCTGAAGAATTTGCCGCGATGCTGAGTTCCGTCCTCAGCATTGTGGTCGGCACAGAGTTTATCAAGATGCTTTTAAAGCCGTCCCTCTCCAATGTGACCGAGGTGCTGATCTTCCTGATCGCAAGGCACGTTATCCTCGCCGAGGGAACACCTGTTGATTACTTAATCTCCGTCATGAGCATCGCCATCCTCTATGTGTTGGAGTATGCTCTTGAGAAGCACCGCATAGAGAGCAACAGGGCAGAAATTGCCTCCAAGTTTTTCACGAAGCTAAGCCGCAGAGGCGAATCAGAAACTGCAGATGGAAACGATAAGGGGGAAGAGTAGGAAGCATCACACGATATTCTCAGCAGAAGTGAAGATTTGTCAGGTAAGCTCATCCAGATCCTTCTTATAGATGGACGCTGCCTTGTCCCGGTCTTCAGGTGATGTCTGCCCGGAGCTGTTCGTTGCAGTGTTTTCGGATTCGGAGGCACTATCCTCCTCTGTCTGCTTGAGTTCTGCCGGGGCAGAAGAGGACTGTTCCTCCTCGTTCATGAGGATATTGCGGGCTTTCCGGAGATCCAGGATGCGGCGGTCGGCATAAAGCATGGTTGTGGTCGGAGACTCATGATTGAGCTCCTCCTGGACCAGGGCGACATTGCCGGTCGCGCGGAGCATATCTGTGGCGAAAGTAGCCCTCAGTTTATGCGGCGTGATCTTGGATCCCGCTGTGGGAGCACCTGCCTCTGCATATTTCTTGACCAGAAGCTGGACGGAGCGGACGGAGAGCCGTTTGCCCATATATTTGCCCTGCGTGACGACAAAAAGAGCCTGTTCTTCCTTGTCGGTGCAGTAGGTCGGCCGGACGTCCAGCCAGGCCTCAATGGCGCCTTTGACTTCGTCATCAAAAAACACGGTGTCCTCCTTGCTGCGCTTGCGCATGACCTGGAAACATGTGTCTTTGAGATTGACATCCCTTAGATTTAATCCAACCAGTTCAGAGACTCTGAGTCCTGTTCTGATCAGAGTCAGACAGATCGCCTCGTCGCGGACAGAAGTCTTGACCCTGGCCTGATTTTGCTTGTCGGTGAGGCCGAGGCCGGAGGAGACAGAAGACATAAAGCCATCTTTTTCATCAGCATTGAGTCGAATTATCTTGTGTTTGGGTTTGCCGGCCCGTTCGACGCCTGCGACTGGATTGTGGGGAATGCGGCCGTGGGTGACGAAATACCGCCAGAACATGTTGAGGGCGCTCAGATAGTTGTTGACGGAAGTCTCCTTGCGCTCTGTGCCGCCGGAGGCTCCGCCATGGCGGATATAGTAGGCAAATCCTTCAATATCCTCCGTCTCCAGATTGGCCAGATCGTCGAGAGTAATGTCTTTCATGGAGGCCTTGTGGAAGTAAGAGTTATTGTTGTAAAGGTATTGGAAAAAGGTATGGATCCTCTGCATGTAAGTCAGGCGGGTCTGAGGAGACATTTTTCCCTCGCGGCCGATGAGAAAGGTCCTGCAGTATGGGGGCAGTTCCTGCAGGAGTTTCTCCACCTTGTCTGAGGCTTTCTTTTCTTTCATTTTCCTATATTCATATGCCATATTGGGCTTTTCCTTTCAAAAGTTGATCAACAGTAGCTATTCAGGACGGGCTCTTTGCGGAGAGAAAAACATTTCTCGAAGCAGGATGTCCTCCTGAATCGTTACAATCAACAACAGTATAGCAGAGTCCGCCATGAAACGTAATACGTATTCGCATAATCTGCTGAAGGATTTGATTTTTCTCACTGAATCATGTAAAATGCAGATCAATCAAATGGTCATGCATTTTCTACGGATGGAAAGAGAGGGATGCTATGGTTTCTGTCAAATATCTGACGTATTTTCAGAAGGTTTGCGAGACACTGAACATGAACAGGGCAGCAGAGGAACTGTATGTTTCGCAGCCAGCTCTCTCTCAGGCAATCAAGAGCCTTGAAAATGATCTTGATGTGACCTTATTCCTGCGAAGTAATAAGGGCCTGGTACTGACGCAGGATGGGGAGAGACTCCTGAGACATACAAGGCTTATTCTCCACCAGTTCTCCCTCATCGAGAATCTGAAGGAAGAAGAAGAAAAGCAGATGCTGTCATTCTGCGCCTTTCCCTGTATTGTTCCCTCTAAAGCACTGACTCGGTTCACGGCGGATCCAGAATTTCAGGAATCCGCTGTGAATTTCGAGGAATGCCGCGTGGCGCAAATCCTTGAAAGCGTCAGTTCGTCAACATTTGAGATCGGCATCGTTCAATACAATGACAGTCAGGCGCAAACTCTGTTAAGGAAGATTCGTGGAATGGGGCTTGAATTCCACAAGATCTGCAACAGCTGCTGGACAATTGCTGTGGGACCGGGGAATCCCCTGTATGGGAGAGACTTCGTGACAGTGGGTGACTTGAAATCTTTTCGCCTGATCCGTCCCAAGGATGATATGTTTTCTTATCTCACAAGTGAAATTCAGTTCGGGGATATCGCCATGGATGACCTGCAAAATGATTACATCAACAGCGGTGTCATGACTGCTGCTGTCCTTGCGTCGACAGATCGCTATATGTTTGCTGCACCGGGGTATTTTCCGGAGGGACTCTCCAGCATTCATGTTCTTCCCATATCTGACCCACCGGTCATGGTACAAATTGGCTGGGTTCAGAAAAAAGATACTACCCTCACAAAAGAGGCGGACCACTTCCTGGAGATTCTCAGAGAAGAGTATGCGTCGGTGATGCGCTTTCCGGGCATTTTGTGATAGTTGCGTTCGATTAGAAAGTTACTGTTCACGGGGCACGCCGGCGGGGAGCACAAAGGCCTTCTTCCGGAGCGCATTCGATTTTCGCCGCCTGCTTTTGC
>OMTP01000209.1 GCA_900313955.1 uncultured Lachnospiraceae bacterium
GAAGGAAGAAGGCCTTTGCGCGAAGCGGCGAAGTGACCCACCCGTGAACAGTAACATAACATACAGGTGCCTGTCACCAGACAAGGAAGACAATTCCGCTTTGAGAAATTGTCTTCCTTGTCTGGTGACAGGCACCCAGTTTCGTTCCATCACCCGACGGTGTATTTTTCGATGAACTCGACGCACTTCTGGTGGCGGCTCGTAAAGAGGGCATCACCGACCTGATTGTTGGAGGAGGTGTCAGCCTGATCCTTCTTCAGGGATGCGAGAATGTTCGACAGGGTATACTTGCCGTTGCAGCGCTTGAAGATGCGGTCGACGGAATTTTTGCCGCCCAGGTGGCGGATCTCGACGTACATCATGATGGCCTTGGTATTGGTCGTGTACGTATTTTCACACGCCGTCACGAAAGGCGTCGTCAGTTCCCTGAAATAAGCATCCTGCTGCGCCTTGCCGACGTCGGATGTAATGAGCTTAATAAGAACAGCCTTCTCAGATGCACTGGGATTCCATTTTTCAGCGACCCAGTCACTTGAGAGCTTCTTTGCAATGAGACCCTCGGAATCAATCGCAGCAAAACCGGCGGGATCAGCCGCTTTGATCCGCTTGATGAGATCTTCGCCCTCCTCACCGTAGAGCTGGCACCAGCCCAGAGTGCAGGTGTATTCCTTGGGAGAATTCTCATAGGCGCCCGCATAGCAGCTGTAATCGCGCTGGCCGTAAACCTGACCGCCGGACTCCACGGCGCCGATGACATTTGTCAGAACCTTGTAGTTGGCTGCGCTCATGCCGGCGGGGCCGCCGCTGTCCCTGGCAGAAGTTCCATTGGAAGAACCGGTCGAATCTTCTGTCGTTGAATTTGTATTTGAACTCGTAGCAGAGCCTGTATTCGATTTTGTATTCGATGCTGTGCTTGCATTTGTCGTCGCCGCAGACTTGCCGACCGTCTGCGTCGCTGTCTTCGTGCCGTAGGGCGATCCTGCCATCTTGTAGAGGAAAGTCAGGACATGTGCCTTGGTGCAGGTGTAATTCGGGGAAAATGTCTCCGCCGTCGTGCCGGCCGCGATGCGGTTCGCCACAGCCCAGCGGACAGCGTCCGTAAAATATTTTCCGGCAGGAACATCGGAAAATGAGATGGAAGCGGAGGATGCAGGGGAACCTGCGAAGCGCCATAAGATCGTAATCAGCTGACCACGGGTAATCGTGTCATTGACGCCGAAGACCGTTTTGGACTTGCCGCTCACATAGCCCTTTTGATAGGCCCACTCCACGGCTTTCTTCACCGTCGAATCAAGACCCGCAAGATCCGTAAAGGGACTTGTGGCGCTGGCGGAAGGTCTGCCCTTGTAGACCCACAGATAATAGCAGATATAAGCGCGCGGACTGGGATTGGAAGGGCTGAACTTGCCGTCGCCTGTGCCCTGGCACATGCCCTTGTCGACAGCCCAGCGGACCGGGTTGTAGAAATAGTCCGACTCCTGGACATCGGAAAAAGAAGTCGAAGCGCTCGCCGTCATCGGAGTGACTGCAAGGCTCATGATCATGAAAAGAGTAAAAAGAAATACAAGGAACGGGTCGCTGGCGGTTCTGCTTTTTAAGTGCATTTGAATCAGATCCTTTCTTGGTTCATACAGCCGGAACTGCATGGGATAATAAAACGGCTGTCGTCACTGCTCCAACTCCCCCGGGAACAGGTGTTACTGCGTCAACAATTTCAGATACGTCGTCAAAGAGGACATCCCCCTTCATTTTTCCATCTTGATCAAAATTTATACCGACATCTATGACAGTCTGGCCCGGACGGACCATGTTCCCCGTGACCATCCCGATTCTCCCCGCGGCAGAGACTAGAATGTCCGCCGACTTCGTGATGGATGCAAGGTTCCTGGTGCGCGAGTGGCACACCGTGACTGTCGCATTTCTCTTTAAAAGAAGCATGGAGAGCGGCTTGCCGACGACAAGCGACCTCCCGATCACAACGACATGCTTTCCCTCGAGGGAAATGCCATACTCGTCGCAGATGACAAGGACTGCCTCCGGCGTGCAGGGGGCAAATCCCGCCCCGGCGCCCGTGTAAGTAAATAAGCGGGATGCGTCTGTCGCACCATCCACGTCCTTGTCCGGCGCGATCTCCTCGACCACTTTTTTCTGGTTCATGCCCTGCGGCAGGGGCAGGAAGAGCAAAATGCCCGTCACGCGCTCGTCGCTGTTCAGCTCATGGATGACATCGATGACGCCGTCCTCGGTCACGTCCTCAGGAAGCTCCCGGGTCGTGAGGGCAACGCCCGCATCCTCCGCATGGCGGCGGACGCCTCTCTCATAGGCGAGGTCCTCGGGCTTACTGCCCACGCGGACAATCGCCAGACAGGGAGAAAAGCCATTTTCTTTTGAAAACGTTTCCGCCCTCTCCCGCGTCTTATGATAGAGATGGTCCGCTGCCGCCTTTCCTGCTAATCGTTCTGCCATGAGACTCCTTTCCCTGTATCTTGTGCTCCGGAGAACCGTCTCCGGAGGTTCCTGCCGGTTCCGTCACCCGCGGATCTGCTCTGTGAGCTCCCGCCCGGCTTTCTTATAGATGTCCTCCGCGAGGGGAAGAGACTCGTCGAGGAGGTCGATGACCTCCGTGTTCATCTTCTTTGCGGCCTCGCGGTCTTTCATATATTTAGTATTGGCGTAGACATTGAGGGCTGCGCACTCCATGGCCGAGCGGGCCAGAGAGGCGCCGCAGCCGGCGTCCGAGAGGACTGCCCTGCTGCCCTTGTCCGCGATCTCCTCGAGGAGATCGATGACATCCGCGGCAGAGCGCATAATCTTGAGCGGCACCATACCGGACATTTTCAGGGCTCCGTCCATGGCAAACTCGCGCGCACTTCTCTCCTCCTCCGTTGTGCGGGGCATCTTCATAACCTCCATGAGGTTGGAAAAACCCTCGGCGTCCTCGTCGATGAGGCCCAGAAGACGGCTCCGCAGCTCCTCAGCATCAGAAATCATTTCCTTCATGCGGTCTTCGACGTCGGCGTAGCGCTTCTTGCCGACAGTGAGCGAGGCAGTCATGGAACCAAGAGACACGGCCAGAGCACCGACCAGGGCACTCACCCCTCCGCCGCCCGGAACCGGAGCCGAGGAGGCAAGGGCCGCCGTGAAATTCTCCAGAGTTTCTTCTTTCAATGCTCCCATAGCTTATGTGCCTCCTTTTTTACGGCGCCTGTCACCAGACAATTGCGAATATTCAAAGTTGTCTGGTGACAGGCACCCTTCTTTAGAAGAGTCCGCTGATACGGCCGTCGGCGTCGACGTCGATCTTCTCTGCGGCCGGATGTTTTGGAAGGCCCGGCATGGTCATGATGTCGCCGGTCAGGGCGACAAGGAAGCCGGCGCCCGCCGAGACGCGGATGGTGCGGACGGTGATCTTAAAGCCGCTCGGCGCGCCGAGAAGCCTGGGGTCGTCGGAGAAACTGTACTGGGTCTTGGCCATGCAGATGGGCAGGCCGCCATAGCCCATGTCGGTCAGCTGCTTTGCCTGCTTTTTGGCCTCGGCTGTGAGCTCCGCCCCGTCGGCGTGGTAGATGCGCTTTGCGATTGTGTCGATCTTCTCTTCGATCGTGCCGTCGAGGTCGTAGGCGTAAGCGAAATCAGCGTTCGACTCCTCGTCGCAGAGGCGAACGACCTCACGCGCGAGAGCGACGCCGCCCTCGCCGCCCCTGGCCCATACCTCGGACAGAGCGACGTTGACGCCCATTTCCCTGCATTTTGCTTCGACGAGATCGAGTTCAGCCCTGGTGTCGGTCGGGAATGCGTTGATGGCGACCACACAGGGGAGATGGTAGACATTTTTCATGTTGTCGATATGCTGAAGGAGATTGGGCAGGCCCTTCTCGAGAGCTTCGAGATTCTCCTCATTTAAATCTTTAATAGCGACGCCGCCATGGTGCTTGAGAGCGCGGACCGTCGCGACAATGACGACCGCCGAGGGCCTGAGGCCGCTCATGCGGCACTTGATGTCGAGGAACTTCTCAGCGCCCAGGTCGGCGCCGAATCCCGCCTCCGTGATGGCGTAATCGCCGAGGCGGAGGGCAAGTTTTGTCGCATTGACAGAGTTGCAGCCGTGGGCAATATTGGCGAAGGGGCCGCCGTGGATGATGGCAGGAACACCCTCGAGGGTCTGGACAAGATTGGGCTTGATCGCGTCCTTGAGGAGGGCTGCCATAGCGCCCTCGGCGTGCAGGTCGCCTGCCGTGACCGGCTTCTGCTCAGCGATCTTGCCGTAGGTGTAGCCGACGATGATCTTTGAGAGGCGGTCCTTCAGGTCGGTCATGTCCTTCGCCAGGCAGAGAATCGCCATGACCTCCGATGCGACCGTGATGTCATAGCCATCCTCGCGCGGCGTGCCGTTGGGCTTACCACCCAGGCCGTCGACGATCTTCCTCAGCTGGCGGTCGTTCATGTCCACGCACCGCTTCCATGTGATCTTGCGCGGGTCGATATTCAGCTCATTTCCCTGCTGGATGTGGTTGTCGATCATGGCTGCGAGCAGGTTGTTGGCCGCGCCGATGGCGTGGAAGTCGCCCGTAAAATGCAGATTGATGTCTTCCATGGGGACAACCTGGGCGTAACCGCCGCCACAGGCGCCGCCTTTGATGCCGAAGACCGGGCCGAGAGACGGCTCGCGAAGAGCCACAACCACGTTTTTGCCGATCTTCTGCAGGCCGTCGGCAAGGCCGATGGTCGTCGTTGTCTTGCCCTCGCCGGCCGGCGTCGGCGTGATGGCCGTCACAAGCACCAGCTTGTGGTCCTTTGGAATGAGGGAGTCGTCCGTCTTGTACTTGTAAGTGTCGATCTTGGCCTTGTATGCGCCGTAGGGCTCGAGCACATCCTCCGGAATCCCCGCCTTCTTCGCGATCTCTGTGATCTTCTGCGGCTTTGCAGCCTGGGCAATCTCAATATCACTTAAAGCCATTTTACATCCCGTCCTTTCCTGCCTTTTCATTTTGATAGAAAATGCAAAAACACGTCCCCAGGCAAATGCATGAGGGACGTGTTTCATATTTCTTAAAAATCCTCATGTCAGCTGCCCGAAAATGGTAACTAATTCGTAACAATTGACATGATTATAACACATATACCTGCCTGGAACAAGCCCAAGTCGTCTCGGTGACAGGCATCTGTCTTTTCTTGGTTACAGTTCACGGGGCATCTCGGCGCTTCGCACAAAGGCCTGGAAGAAGGCCTTTGTGCGAAGCGCCGAAGTGACCTGCCCCTGAACTGTCCCTCTCTTACTTGCGGTAGATAAGCCCGCAGTCCTTACAGATCTCAAGAACTGCATCCGCCTTGTTGAGACTGTAGAAATGGAGGCCCTGGACGCCGAGAGCCATGTATTCATAGACCATTTTCACAGTGTACTCGATGCCGGCTTTCCGGAAGTCCTCGGGGTCGTCGTTGTAGTGCTTGCTGATCATCTCGGCCAGGGGCTGGGGGATGGAGCAGCCGTTGGTACCCAGGCACATCTTGATGACGGAATTTTTGTTGAGAACGGGCATGATGCCGACATCGACGGGGATGTAAATGCCCGCTTTTCTGATTTTGTCGAGCCAGCGCTCAAAGCCCTGGACGTCGTAGCAGAGCTGGGTCGTGATGAAATCCGCGCCGGAGTCCTGCTTCATCTTGAGGTGGGCGATGTCCTCGGCAAATGTCGCCGCCTCGATGTGCTTCTCAGGCGCTGCGGCCATGGAGAGGACGAACTTATCGCCGTACTCCTCGCGCAGAAAGCCGATGAGCTCACTTGCGTGCTGGAAGTCGCCGCGCGTGCCCTCCCAGCCCTCGGGAATGTCGCCGCGGAGGACCAGGATGTGGTTGATGCCCAGGGAAAGGCAGGTGTCCATCTGCTTCTTGATGTCCTCACGGTGGCTGCCGATGCAGGTAAAATGCGAGATCGGTATGGTCTTTCCTGACTCGGCGATGGACTTGCAGATCTCCATGTGGCGGCCGACATTGGTGCCGCCGGCCCCGTAGGTGCAGCTGATGAAATCGGGCTCGACGGTGTAGAGCTTGTCGAGAACCTCCATCAGCGGGTCGAGAGGCTTATCCTGCTTGGGCGGGAAAACTTCGAAAGAAAGGGTCATCCGATGTTTCATAATCTCTGGAATTGTCGGTTTTTTCTCGTTATTCATCAGAATCTTTCTCCTTAAAATATTCGTAATATTTTCTTTTCTTCTCTGAAATATGTATCTGCTATACTAACAAAATCTATGAGTGAAAACAAGAGGACTTTTATGGAAAATACAATCGCCTTGAATACAGGTGCCCATATGCCCCTTCTGGGACTCGGCACATATAAAATGACAGATGCGCAGGATACCCCGCGCGTCATCCGCGATGCCTTCTCCATGGGCTACCGCCTCATCGACACGGCTTCTTCCTATAAAAATGAGGATCTTGTCGGCCAGGCCATGAAGGACTGCTCCCTTAAGCGTGAGGATCTCTTCGTCACGACAAAGGTCTGGAACACGGCCCAGAGAATCGGCAATGTCGAGGGAGCTTTCGAGAGAAGTCTCGACCGCCTCGGCCTTGACTATGTCGACCTCTACATGATTCACTGGCCTGTCGCCGGCTGCTATATCGACACCTGGCACGTCCTGGAGGATCTCTACCGGTCCGGCCGCGCCCGCGCCATCGGCGTCTGCAATTTCAACGAAATTCAGCTGACGGATCTTCTGGAGCACTCCAGTGTCGTCCCGGCTGTCAACCAGATCGAGTTTCATCCGCTCAACAATGAGGACAGCCTGCGTCTCTTCTGCCAGAAGAACGGCATTGTGGTCCAGGCGTATTCTCCTCTCGCCCGCGGCGCCTATCTGAACCGCGAAGTTCTGAAGAAGATCGCCGAGCGCCACTACCGCTCCGTTCCCCAGGTCGGCCTCAGGTGGCTTGTCCAGAAGGGCTGCTCCGTCATCCCCAAGGCCGCCCAGCTGGATCGCCTTCTCGAGAACACCCAGATCTTCGACTTCACTCTCGATGAGACAGAGATGGCCACCATCGACTCCCTCAACGAGAACTACCACTCCGCCAATGTGCCGGAGGACATGCAGCAGAGTGGCATGTGAATAACCGGGTACCTGAGATCAGGTACCCGGTTTTTTTGTGCCTTACTTCCACTCTCTCGGCAGATCCTCCGGGTCCAGGCGGGCCTCCATCTTGCGGTCGCGGAGCATGAGGTCCATCATGGCCTCCCTGGGATCCTTGCCTTCGAAGAGGATGTGGTTGACCTCAGAGACGATCGGCAATGGCGTCTCATATTTCAAAGAGAGCGCCATGGCCGCCTTGGCCGAGTAGACACCCTCGACGACCTGGCCGACCTCCTTCATGGCTTCATCCATACTCTTGCCCTGGCCGATGAGAATACCGGCGCGGCGGTTGCGTGAGTGCATCGAGGCGCAAGTCACGATGAGATCGCCGATGCCGGACAGGCCATTCAGTGTCTCCGGCATAGCGCCCATTTTCACGGCGAGGCCGGAAATCTCATGGATGCCGCGCGTGATGAGAGCCGCCTTGATATTGTCGCCGTAGCCCATACCATCGGCCATGCCGGCCGCAAGGGCAATGACATTTTTCAAAGAACCACCCAGCTCGACGCCAAGCACGTCAGGGCTCGTGTAGACGCGGAAGGTCGGGCCCATGAAAGCCTCCTGGACATACTCCGCCTGCTCGCGGTCCTCCGAAGCCGAGACAATCAGCGTCGGCATATCGAGAATGACCTCCTCGGCGTGGGTCGGACCGGACAGAGCCGAGACCCGGGCAGATGGCAGCTCATCTCTCAGGATCTGCACCTGCGTCATGAGCGTGTCCTCCTCGATGCCCTTGGTCACCGTCACAATCCTCTGTCCATCCGCAATAAAGGGCGCAAAATTCTTGGCCGTTGCCCTCGTAAAAGGCGACGCCACGGAAAAAACAACAAGATCCTTCCCCTTCACGGCCTTCTCCATGTCGGTCGTGTAGCGGATGAGGGCCGGCAGCTCGACGTCGGGAAATGCCCGCATCGACTTGCGGGCCGTCTCCAGCTCCGTCCTGGCCTCCTCCGAGTGGCACCAGACGACAACATCATTTCCAACTCCGGACAAATGGCGCGCGATGGCAAGACCCCATGCGCCGCATCCGATCACAGCTGTTTTAATCATGTATTTTTCCCCTTTGAAAAGAAATAAGTTTTTCTCTCCGTCCCATTTTTGAGGCGCCCGATGTTGCCCGCGTGGCGGACGTACATCTGCCCGACGACAATGGCGACGAGGACATAGAGCTCCATAAGATTGGCCTGGGCCATGTGGAAAAGTCCCATTTTCCCCATGAAGATGGTGCCGATCATGAACTCGGCCCCGAGCAGAAGGCTCGCCAGCGACACATAGTGGGTGAGCCCGAGAGCGATAAAGAAGACGAAGATGCCCACCAGGGTCAGCTGCCAGGAGAAGGACATGATGAGTCCCGCCGTGCAGGCGACGCCCTTGCCTCCCTTAAACTTCATATAAAACGGATAATTGTGACCGGCGATGCAGCCGAGGCCCGCGTAGAGGCGCAGGCAGGGCATGATCTCCGGATAGGAATTGTGAAAGATCGCCCAGACACAGACCGAGGCCAGAATAGCCTTGAGGCAGTCGCCAATGAAGACCACCAGCCCCGCCGTCTTGCCGAACGTGCGCAGAGTATTCGTCGTGCCTGCATTTCCCGAACCGACCGTGCGGATGTCCACGCCGTGAGCCCTGCCGTAAATATAGGCCGTCTGAAAGAGGCCAAAGCAGTAGCCAATCAACAGTGACAAAATTCTTGGTGTCATTTTCCTGTATCTCCCTCCTTATCGGGTGCCTGTCACCCAACTCTCTCCCCGCCGGGCCAGCACCATCGGCCGTCCCCAGTGGCGCGCCTTTGCTTCTTACTTATATTTCTCCTCAATCGTCGTCTGGCCGCCGCGCTCGCTCCTCTCGCGAATAATGAACTTGAGCGCTGTCCCCTTGAAAGCGAAGGACTGGCGAATCTGGTTCTCCAGGTAGCGCACATACGAGAAATGCATGAGCTTCTTGTCGTTGACAAAGATGACAAATGTCGGCGGCGCGACGGAGACCTGGGTCATGTAGTAGATCTTGAGCCGCTTGCCCTTGTCGGACGGCGGTTGCTGCAGGGCGACCGCCTCCGTCATAATTTCGTTGAGGACGCCTGTCGGGATGCGGCGGTTCTGGTTCTCAAGAACCATGTTGATCGTGTAGAAGAGCTTATTGAGTCTCTGCCCCGTCTGCGCCGAGATGAAAACAACTTCCGCATAGGACAGGTAAGAGAGAATCTGGCGGACTTTTGCCTCAAACTTCTTCGTGGACATGGTGTCCTTGTCCGGGTAGGCGTCCCATTTGTTGACCGCAATGACAATGCCCTTGCCGCGATCGTGGGCGATGCCCGCGATTTTGGCGTCCTGCTCCGTCACACCCTCGACAGCGTCGATGACGAGAACAACAACATCCGCCCTCTCGACGGCCCCAACCGTGCGGATGACCGTGTACCGCTCCAGGTCCTCCTTGACGCGGGATTTTCTTCGAAGACCCGCCGTGTCAATAAAGATGTAATTCCTGCCGTGCCAGCTGACCGCTGTGTCGATGGCGTCGCGCGTCGTTCCGGCGACATCCGAGACGATGACGCGGTCCTCGCCCAGCAGTTTATTGACAAGCGACGACTTGCCGACATTGGGCTTGCCGACGACCGCGATCTTGGGATCCGGCGACTCCTCCATGTCGAAGTCGCCCTCCTCAAAGTACTGCGTGACCTCGTCGAGCAGGTCGCCCAGCCCCTGCTTGTTGACCGCCGAGATCGCCACCGGATCGCCGAGTCCCAGTTCATAGAACTCGTAGACGTCCAGATTCTGCTTGAGAAAATGGTCCACTGCGTTGACGCACAGCACGATCGGCTTGCCCGACTTCCTCAGCATGTCAGCCACCTTGCCGTCTGCGTCCACCAGTCCGCTTCGCACATCCGTCATGAAAAGGATGACGTCCGCGGTCTCGATGGCGATCTGGGCCTGCTCCCTCATCTGCTTCAAAATGACATCGTCCGACTCCGGCTCAATGCCGCCCGTGTCGATGAGCGTGAACTGATACCCCGACCAGTCCACCTCCGCGTAAATTCTGTCCCGGGTCACTCCCGGCGTATCTTTGATAATCGAAATATTCTCCCCCGCCAAAGCGTTGAAGAGCGTCGACTTGCCGACATTCGGCCGTCCAACAATCGCAACAATCGGTTTACTCATGTATTCATCTCCTTGTTCTGGGTGCAGATTCCATCCACGGGTGCCGTCCCTTCCGGGTGCCTGTTTCGCGTTCAGTCGCCATAGGTGATGCGGCCGTCTTCTTTTAACTCGGGCAGGCCAAGAAGGGCGCGGATGAGGTCTTCGCCACTCTCGTGGACGACGCGGACGGCGACGCCGAGCTCGCGCTCCACATCGGTGATGGTGAGGTCGTCGAGGAAGACTTCCTCGCCGGTCCGCAGCATGTTGACCGGGATAAGAAGCGTGTCGCCCAGGAATTCCCCCGCCTTTTGTTTTTCTTTCATCTGGAAAATGAGATCCTGCCCCGTGATGAGTCCTGAGACTGTGATCATGTGGCCAAAGAAATCATTTATAATAGGAAAGACCTCAGCATGGACTCCGGAAAATGCCTGCTCCGCCCGCTCCACGATCTCCCCGATGAAAGGCGCAGCCAGAACGCCCGTCGCGATCGTGACTTCGCGAATAGGATTTCCGGGAACATCCGATCCGAAAGCTGCCTTCTCCATAGCATTAGCAGAGCGGAATCTGTCGATGGCGGCGTCGGTCTCCCTTTGCAGGAGACGGAGCATGCCGACGCCATTTTCATACTGGATGAAGCCGTCGTAGCGGTCAGCCTCGGGAAGGGGGCGGCCGGCGAGCAGGTACCACTCGTCGGAGGCGTGAATGAAGTGGCGGGGCGCGCCGCGCATGAGGTCGGGCGTCTCCTCCCCCTCCTCGGGCACGTAGGTCTCCGCGAGCTTCTGCCAGATCTTTTTCTGCCATCCCTCGATCTGGTCGATGACATGTCCGGCGTCTTCTCCTGTAAATGGCTCAAGCGGCGTCAGCCCCTGGCGGAACTTGCTGAGGCCGACCGGCACGACCGAGACGCTCTGCATCTCAGGCAAATACTCCGTCAGATCGGAAATGGTCCGATCAAGCTCCTCTCCGTCGTTCCATCCCTTGCACAAAACGATCTGGCCATTGAGAGCGATGCCCGCATCCTTCAGCCGCTTAAGTTTGGGGAAAATATCGCCCGCAAAGCGGTTGTGGAGCATTTTCCGGCGGAGGGCGGGATTGGTCGTCTGCACGGAGACGTTGATCGGCTCCATGCGATAACGGATGATGCGGTCGATGTCGTGGTCGGACATGTTGGTCAGGGTCACATAATTTCCCTGAAGAAAGGATAGGCGCGAGTCGTCATCCTTAAAATAGAGGGTGTCGCGCATGCCCGGCGGCATCTGGTCGATGAAGCAGAAAATGCAGTGGTTGGTGCAGGATCTGTAGTCGTCCATGAGGCCGCTCTCGAAAGTCACGCCGAACTCCTCGTCCGCGTCCTTCTCGATCTCGAGCACTGTCTCTTCTCCACTCTCCTCGCGGATGAGGACATCCACGTTTTCGTCGGCCATGAGGAAACGGTAGTCGAAGATGTCCTCGACCTCCTGGCCGTTGATCGAGACAAGCTCCATTCCGGGCTCGACGCCCATCTCCCAGGCGATGCTTCCCTCTTCTACACTCTTTATCTTGTGTCCCCTCACCGGCAAAGTCTCTCCATTTTCATAAATATTGACTCAATGATACCAATTTTTTCTCATTTTGTAAATCCCATACGCTCGCCAGGGACCTTGAAGAGCAGAGAAAGTTACTGTTCACGGGTGGGTCACTTCGCCGCTTCGCACAAAGGTCTTCTTCCTTCACTTAGTCATTTTCGCCGCAAAAGCGGGCGCGCAAATTCGAATGCGCCCTGATGGAAGGTCTTTTTGCTACGCACCGGGGTGCCCCGTGAACTGTACCCAGAGAAAGTTACTGTTCACACGTCTGCCATGAAAGTGCTTTCCAGGTGCTGCATGCTGGCAGACCCGTGAGCTGTACCCAGAGAAAAAGCGCGCCTGCAAAAGAGGCGCGCTGACATGTCTGGAAATTAAGAATTCAAATCAGATATGCATCTTACTTCTGGTCGAGGTTCTCGCCCTCACTCATGACGTGGGCGGGCTCGCCGATCTTGTCCAGCATCTTGGTCATCTTGCGGGTCGTGGACTTGACCTTCTCCACCGACTCATTGTGGTTGAGCGTGTTGATGATGCTTGCAAGATACTTGTACATATTCGCAGTCTCGTAATACGGCTTCTTCAGAAGCTCAGGCTTCTGGTAGCAGAGATTCGTCGTGATGAGCTTGGTGAAAAGACCCTTCTCATAGTAGTCATCAAACTTGTCAAAACCGTCCGTGAAGAGACCAAACGTCGTGCAGATAAAGATTCTTCTTGCGCCGCGCTCTTTCATCTGCTTGCAGACATCAAGCATAGAGCCGCCGGAAGAAATCATATCATCGATAATGACGCAGTCCTTGCCCTTGACCGAAGCGCCCAGGAATTCGTGGGCCACAATCGGGTTCTTGCCGTCGACGACACGGGAGTAGTCACGTCTCTTGTAGAACATACCCACATCGGCGCCGAGGATATTCGAAAAATAGACGGCACGGTTGAGGGCGCCCTCGTCCGGGCTGATGACCATGAAATGATCCTGGTCGAACTGCAGGTCCGGGGCGGACTTGAGCAGAGCTCTTAAAAACTGGTAGGTCGGCATGAAATTGTCGAAGCCGCGCAGCGGAGTCGCGTTGCGGACACGCGGGTCGTGAGCATCAAACGTGATGACCTCATTGACGCCGTAATCCTGCAGCTCCTTTAAGGCCATGGCGGCGTCGAGAGACTCGCGTCCGCTTCTCTTGTGCTGGCGGCTCTCATATAAGAAGGGCATGATGACGTTGATGCGGGCAGCCTTGCCATTTGCAGCGGAAATGATGCGCTTCAGGTCAGAAAAATGGTTGTCGGGCGACATATGATTGATGCGGCCGCATACTTTATAGGTCACAGAGTAATTCGTGACATCGGCGATAATATAGAGATCCGTGCCGCGGACGGACTCATTGATGACAGCCTTACCCTCGCCTGTGCCGTAGCGGGACAGGTGCGTGTCGAGAAGATAGCTTGACTCGATATATCCCGGAACAGTTTCCGAGCTCTTATCGCGCGACGCGATGGACTTCCTCATTTTCACAAGGCTTGTGTTGACCTGACGGGCAATCCCGCTGCTTCCCTCAAGATAAGCGATCTTGAGCGGCGCGACGGGCAGAATCTTTTCCTTAGTTTCCGTGCTGGACATGCTGTGCTGACCTCCATGTGTGCTGAAAATGTAAACGAAAGTATTATACCATCAAACGAAGGAACCTTCAAGACAAAGTGAGACGGGTGCCCGTCACCAGATCACTGTCTGGTGACAGGCACCCGCTGGTCACGAAAGTCCACTCAGGTTTTGCTCTTCACGACGTCCTTGAAGACGCGGTTGATCGCTACCGGGTGATACTCGATGCCGGTGACATTGGACTTGCACATCTCCGCATTGCACTGGGTGTAGATGGGGAAGATGACGGCGTCGTTCATGAGAATCGTCTCAGCGTCGTAGAGCTTCTGCCAGCGCTTATCTGCGTCAAGAGCCAGGTCACCCGTTGTGCACTCGGCGATGGCGGCGTCATAGTCGGCGTTGGACCATAGGCCGTAGTTGTTGGCGTTGTCCGTCACATACATGCCCAAGTATGTCATAGGATCCGCGTAGTCCGGCCCCCATCTGGTGAGTCCAAGCTGGAAGTTATTCTCCTGCATATCCTGCAGTCTCTGCTTCTTGGGCTCCACCTTGATCGTAATCGTAAGACCCGGCAGAGCATTCTGCCACTGATCCTGAATGACCGTCGCAACCTTCTGCGGAGCGTCATCCGCGTCGACAATCATCTCAAAGGAGAGCGAATCGACGCCCAGCTCCTCGAGACCCTTCTTCCAGAACTCCTGCGCTTTGGCCGTGTCGGAAGCACAGACATCACTGAACTTCTCCTGGTCCTCGGAGAAATCACTGCCGTCCGGACCGGTCGCGAACTGCGGCGGAACCGCCGTGTAGGTCGGCGTGGAGCCATCCTTTAAGATCTCCGTCGTGATGGCATCCCTGTCGAGGGCAAATGTCAGAGCCTTGCGGATGTTGAGATTCTGCAGCTCAGGCACCTTGGAAATGCACGGGCTCACATACCACATATATCCTGCGCCGACAGCCAGGAACTCCGGATCATCCTGGACCTGATCGACCTGGTCCCCGTTGATGAGGGTCGTGTCGAGCTCCCCGTTCTGATAACTCATGAGAGCCGTCTGGGAATCCTGAATGACCTGATAGTCGATGCCCGCCAGCTTGATGCGGTCCGCATCGTAATAATTTTCATTTTTCGACAAATGAAACTCCGTCGTGGACGGTTCGTACTTGTCGATCACAAAAGCGCCGTCCGCCAGCATGGTCTCCGGGCTTGTGGCAAATGTATCCGCACATGTCTCGTAGAACTTCTCGTTGACCGGATAGAAAGTCGGAAAATACATGAGGTTGAGGAAGTAGCTGACCGGCGCCTCGAGCTCAACCTTGAGCGTCTTGTCATCCACAGCCGTGACGCCCAGCTCGGACTTATCCTTCTCCTTGTTGACAATCGCTGTAGCATTTTTTATCTGGGCGATGTCGCTGACCATGTAGCTGTACTCACAGGCCAGATCCGGATCCACAGCCCTCTGCCAGCCGAAGACAAAGTCATTTGCCGTCACAGGCTCGCCATTCGACCACTTTGCATCGTCGCGGATATAGAATGTCCACGTGAGACCATCCGGGCTCTCCTCGTACTTCTCGGCAATCGCCGGAACCGGCTGGCCTTCCGCGTCCATCTGCATGAGGCCGTCCATGTAGTCGGCGATGACCTCAAACGAAGTGCCGTCCTGGCCGACCTGAGGGTCGAGCGACTCGACCGGCGTCTCAATCATGACATTGAGGTCCTCATCCGAAGCCTCCCCTGCCGCAGCCGTACTCGTGGCCGTCGAAGCTGCCTCCGTCGTCGAAGCCGCTGAAGAAGCCGTGCTGTAGGCACTGCTCCCGCTGCCGCACCCGGCGAGTCCAATCGACATCACCGCCGTGAGCGCAATTGACAAGAACGCTTTGACCTTATGATTCTGCATAAGCAAGTTCCTTCCTTTCGCATGAATATGAAAAAAGCAGGGACAACACCACCGTGTCGTTTCCTGCTTCTTTGCTGTCTTTCATTATATTCGCCAATTCAGAAAATGTAAAGCATTCCGGAAAAATTCTTTTTTCATAGAAAGCATGCATGTTTTACATGCCAACGAAGATCGCAAATCGCGGGCGACGGCGACAGCACTTGCGTCACTCCGACCCCTTGTGAGTGAAGACGGCGCCGACGGTCTTCACGAGGATCTGCAGATCCTTTTTGAAGGACCAGTTGTCGATGTACTCGCAGTCGAGGCGGACGACTTCTTCGAAATCGGTGATGTCGGAGCGGCCGCTCACCTGCCAGAGGCCGGTGATGCCGGGCTTCATGCTGAGGCGGCGCTTGTGGTAGTTCTCGTACTGCTCGAACTCCCCGACCGTCGGCGGGCGGGTCCCGACGAGGGACATATCCCCCCTCAGAACATTGAAGAACTGGGGAAACTCGTCAATCGACGTCTTGCGGATGAACTTTCCGACCCGGGTGATGCGGGGATCGTCCTTCATTTTAAACATGAGCCCATTCATCTCATTTTCCTTCATGAGAGCTGCCTTCCTGGCCTCCGCGTCCTGGTACATGGAGCGGAACTTATACATTTTGAAATGGCGGCCATTTTTCCCAATTCTCTCCTGGGCGAAAATGACAGGGCCCGGGGAGTCGATCTTGATGGCGATGCCGACAATAACATACAAAATGGCGGCGATGATGGATCCGACGAGGCCCCCGATGATGTCCAGGGTTCGCTTCCATATGGCCTGGGAGAGGCGGAGCTCGGGCTGCTCCATGATAAACATGGGCGTCCCCTGCAGCATGCCGAAGCCCTCGCTCGTCTTCGGCACATAGCGGGCAGTCTCCTCCTTGAGGCGACTGCTGAGCTTCTCAATCCCGGGCATGTTGATGTAGACAGCGACGCCCATCTGAATAAAGTTCTCGATGGCGTCGACCATAAAAGGAGACGTGATCTCCGGATCGACAATATAGATCTCGTCAATCGCATGGCTCCGCACCCAGTCCACAAAATTTTCCGTGCTCCCGACAACCGGAATTTTGCCGATCTTTTCCCTGTCCTTCCTGTCCGTCAGCCTGATCCCCAGGATACGGCGGGACCAGTCCCTCTTCAGGACTTCCGTGATCCTGAGGACATCTTCCTCCGTACCAAGTACGGCGGCCAGAGTCGCTGTACTGCTCTTATAAAAATTGCGAATGAGATTCTGCTCGACAACATAGAGCAGTGTGGTGAGAAAAACGGCATGCAAAAGCAGAGTCGTCACAAAAAAATAGCGGGAGGCCGTGATATCGTCCTTCTCCAGTAAAAGGAGCACAGCCCAGATGCCGCCGAAATAGAGGGTCTGCAGAAGACTGCGGCGGATATAACTGCCGATATTGCCCTTGACGAACCGATATCTGCCGGCCGAAAGTCCCGGAATGAGCGCAGCGCATGAGGCCGCCAGAACCGTGAGCCATGCGCGCACATGATCAAACTTCGGCGCCAGATAACCGCACGCGCCAAGAATTCCAATCGCCACAATCCCCGCAAGAGCCCCCGCCGCCAAACACAAGAGCATAGTGATCGTCACTTCCAGTTGTCTTCGCTTCATCTTTCCCCCCTAAAGAGCTTTCGTTCCAAATCAATCATTCATTCTTTTCCATACGGAAGCATTATACCATGCTTTCACAAAAATATCTCTGTATTTTTCAGCGTACGATCCTGCTTTTCATCGTCCCGTTACAGTTCACGGGTCAGCCAGAACCCACGGGGACGTAGCTACTGGGCTCACTGTTCACGGGTGGGTCACTTCGGTGCTTCGCACAAAGGCCTTCTTCCTTCGCTTAGTAATTTTCGCC
>OMTP01000208.1 GCA_900313955.1 uncultured Lachnospiraceae bacterium
TAATTCGTGCAGCTGACTGCTACTAATAGGACGAGGACTTGACCTAAGCAATATTTCTGTATAGCTTGTATATGCGGTTTTGAGGATACGTGGAAGGACCGGTTCAGGAGACTGAGCCGGTTCTTTTTTTTGAGTGAGCCAGATGCACCTATCTGCTCGAAGCCGTTCGTGCTATCCTACTACTTCGAGCAGATCAAGCAGATGAACTTTGAAGCGAGGAAATCCTCCCGACCAGGTACAACAAGGGAAAGGTGTTCAGGAGGGCATTTTTGTTACGGCATTCGAGCAAAACTCGCTCTTTTTGACTCAGAAAGTATGACAGGCACCTGTGCAAATCGACGGAAGAGATGAGGGAGAAAGGAGAAAAAAGATAGCAAAATGACGAAGATGGCCTTGACATTTTCCATGGAAAAAGATTATCATAGGTGATATGTTAATCCGTTTTATAAAAGTACGCAGAAATGATGGAGGATGCAGTTCACGTAAGAACACGCCCACATCGATGGAGCAGCTTCGCTCATTTGGCGCTTTTTAAGGATATGTTTTTTCTTCAACTGTCCATGCCCGCGAATCGTTACAAAAATGTTGTTCCTGAATCGTAAGCGTACGCGGATCGGATGAAATTGAATATTCATGAAGGGACGTAATGCAATGATGCAGGATTCAAGCGCACAGATCACGGAACGAAGAAGGATGACCCGCAACAGAATGTATCGCTTTATCTATGATGCGGATCATCCGGTGAGCAAACAGGAACTGGCGGCCAGGCTGGGGTATTCTCTCCCGACGGTGCATCAGAATATCGCCGAGCTCATGGAAGGCAGCTACATCAAGCCGGGCCAGGTGCTCAAGTCGACCGGTGGGCGTCCCGCGATCGGCTACTGCGCCAACAGTGGCCTTCGCTTTTCCGTCGGCATCTCCGTCTCGGCCAATCAGGTGCAGTATCTCGTCTCTGACCTCATGCAAAATGAAGTCGCCTACAAGAAGGTCGTCCGCACCTACAGCGCCGACGAGATGCCTATCGCCCTTCACAACGACCTAGAGGATTTTCTCGATGAAAATGAGATTGATCCGAAGAGGGTCCTCGGCGTCGGCATCACATTTCCCGGCATCATCGATAAGGACAAGGACGTGATCGAGCTCTCGCCGACCCTGCGCTCCCGCGACGTCAACCTGAGTGCCATCCGCGAGGCCATTCCCTATCCTCTTTATTTTGAAAATGACAGTACCTCCGCGGGAAATGCCGAGTGGCTCAGCCTCCCTCTCTCCGAGCGTTCGGATGACTTTGTCTACCTCTTTCTGGAAAATGGCGTCGGCGGCGCGATTTTTGTCAACGGCAAGCCCTATCAGGGAGCCCACAGGAAGAGCGCCGAGTTCGGCCATATGACTGTCGAGCCGGATGGGCGCGAGTGCCACTGCGGTCGCCGGGGCTGCCTCGAGGCCTACTGCAGTGCTCTGCGGTTTCAGAAGGATCTGGGCATGGATGTCGATACATTTTTCCATGAGCTGGAGGCCGGAAATGAGGACTGCAAAGCGCTCTGGGACGACTATCTCTGCCATCTGGCCGTCGCCATTCACAATCTCCGCATGGCATTTGACTGCAGAGTCATTCTTGGCGGTTTTATGTGTACGTATCTGGAGCCTCACATGGACAGACTTCGCGGCCTTGTCGCCGGGCTCAGCCCCTTTGGGGAGAGCGCTGATTTTCTTCAGATCGGCCGCTATCCGACCAAGGCCGTCATGATGGGATCTGCCTGGAAGTTCGTCGACGAATTTATCACGAAGATCTGAGGAGACTGGCATTTTCCAAGATGAAAGTGGAAACTTTGGCCGCTTTCTGCTATGATAGAGAAGTGATTTTTGCTTGGGCATTTGAAAAATGTGGAGGAGCACTATGGAAGAACTGTACACAGTGACATGGCAGGAAGCTCTGGAGTTTTTGAAGACGGGAAATAAGCGGTATCTTCTGACCGGCGAGCCGGACATGGACGCCTCGGAGAAGCTGAGAAGGCGCCTCGTCAGTGACGGTCAGCACCCCAAGGCGGTTGTCATCGCCTGCTCGGATTCCCGCGTCGTACCGGAGGCAGTCTTCGGCTGCAGTCTGGGGGACATATTCACGATCCGCACAGCGGGTAATGTCATTGATTCTCATCAGCTCGGCAGTATTGAGTACGCCGTCGGTCATCTGCACACCAGCCTTGTCGTTCTCATGGGTCACACCCACTGCGGGGCTGTCGGGGCAGCCATGCATCAGGATTCCATCGGCCACATCAAGCCTATCACCGATGAGATCAAGGCGGCCATCGGCACGGAGACCGACGACGTCAACGCCTCCTGGCTCAACGTCCGCTGGGGCGTCAGAAAGATTCAGGATGTTCTCGAAGGCCGCGAGGACGTCAAAGTCATCGGGGCCATGTACGACATCGAGACTGGCGAAGTCACTTTCGAAGAAGAGTAAAAAAGGGGTAACTGTTCAGGGCGGAGCCTTGCGGAGAGAAAAACATGTCCTCAGCGGCGAATTGTCCTTTCGAGCGGGCCATCGTCCCCTCTCAGATCTTCTTTTTGAGCCGAGGAGGACATGTTTTTCTCGAAGCAAAGATGCCATCCTGAACAGTTACAAAAAGGGATTTATAAGCACATCCGACCAAAGAGAGGGGAAGATGTGCTTATTTTTTTTTGTACAAGTGAAGCTGCCGGAGTTGGCCCGTGCCTTTACAGGACGGGGGAGTGGACGGTGCCTATGGAGATGAAGCCGTCGAGGACGGCAGCGAGATCGGAGGTGTCGGGGGCGTCGGGGCGGGGGGTCCAGGAGCCGATGTTCCACAGCTCGACCTGGTCGCCTTCGCTGAGATTAGCAAGAGCTCCTGTGGCGGGGGTGCTGTCCCAGGGGTCGTCGGTCGGGCGGCCGGGGGCAAGGCCGAAGCCGTCCCGAATCATCTGGCAGGGGGCCGGCTGTCTGTGACGAAGGATTCCTTTGCACTGGTCGAGCGGGAGGTTGGGAAAGTTGATATTCCAGATGGAATCTGTGAGAGGATTCTGCAGAACTTCCTCCATGAGGGGATAGAGGTAGGCTTCTGTTGTTCCGGTGAGGCGGGTCTCTCTCTTCTCGAGAGACCAGGCAGCGGCGGGCACGCCCAGCATGAGGGCCTCGAAGGCGGCGGCACAGGTTCCGGAGTAGGCGACGTCGTAGCCGGCGTTGAGGCCGTTGTTGATGCCGGAGAAGACGTAGTCGGGAGGATTCTGCGCAAAGAGAGCCGTCAGGGCCACCTTGACGCAGTCCGCCGGGGTGCCGCTGACCGAGTAAGCCGTCACATCGGGGATGGGGTAAGCTTCTTTTTTGACGATCAGTGAGTTTCTGAGCGTGATGCCCTGGGACGTGGCGCTCATCTGCTGCATGGGGGCAACAACTGTGACGCGGGCCATTTTCCGGGACTCTCTGGCCAGAAGTTCGAGGCCGGGGGCGCTGATGCCGTCGTCATTTGTGAGAAGAAGATGCATTTTCCAAATCCTCCTTGCTGATGGTGTGGGTGTCTGCTGTTTGTTTTTGCCTGCTTTTGCCGGAGGGGAAGCCGAGGTGGACAGCTTCGGTGCCGAATTTCCGGCGGAGGGCATCCATGGCGCGGTCGGCCTGTTCTTCTTTTTCCAGATGGCCGTCGGAGAAGAGGCTGAGCTGGACTGTCTTCTCTTTTGTGATCTGGGTGAAAAAAATGCCCAGGAGGCGCAGGCCCGTGTGTCCGTCCCACATTTCGTCGAAGAGGTCGGTGACGGTTCGGTAGAGAAATGAGGTGCTGTCCGTCACTTCATCTAGTTTTTTCTGGTGGCTTTTGTTGACCCGGACGCTGTAATTGCCCGACCGCATGCGGACGCCTGCGCAGCCCGCGTAGTAGCCGTCTTTGCGCATGCGGTAGGCCAGCATGTTGACCTCGTCGAGCAGGATCGCGTGGGCGGTCTCGCGGTCGCGGATGTCTTCCTCAAATGTGTTGACGAGGGAGTAGCCTTTGGCCTCTTCGGGATGGACCATGACTGGCGAGTCGTCCTGGCCATTGGCGCGCAGAAGAAGAGAGTCCGCCTCCTTGACGCCGAAGAGTCTGACCAGGGTGGCCCGGTCGGTCTGGGCCAGGTCGCCGATTGTCCGGATCTTATTTTTCTCAAGCTTGTCGGCGGTCGCCTTCCCCACAAAGAGGAGCTCTGAAACTGGCAGAGGCCACATTTTCATGGGGATTTCTTTCTTATACAAGGTGTGAATCTTGTCCGGCTTTTCGAAGTCGCTGGCCATTTTCGCGAGCAGTCTGTTTTCGGAAATGCCGATGTTGACGGTAAAGCCGAGTTCGTTTTTTATTTTCAGACGGATCTCATTTGCCAGAGCCAGTTTATCGGGGTAAATGCGTGATGTCCCGGAGAAGTCGCAGAAGCACTCGTCGATCGACACCTGTTCGACGACGGGCGCATAGCTTCTGCAAATGGAGATGAATTTCTCCGAGGAGGCTCTGTAGGTGACAAAGTCGGGCGGGGCGATGACGAGTCCCGGGCACTTCTTGGCTGCTGAGGAGACCGGCTCGCCGGTGCGGATCTTGTAGGCTTTGGCCGGCAAGGACTTGGCCAGGACGACAGAAGTCCTCTTGTCGGGATCCCCGCCGATAATGGCGGGAATTTCCCGGAGGTCGCTCTTGCCCTCCTGCAGGCGTTTCACGCTGGTCCAGGATAAAAAAGCTGAGTTCACGTCGACATGAAAGATTACCCGGTCCATAGCGCGCCTCCTTCCCTGAAACCTTTTGCGACAAGACCATCTTACACCATAACAAGTTGCTGCTCAACACCGGAAAAGTGTCAGGAACCTGAAAACTCTTTCTATGCTGGGGTTGATGGGCAGGCTCGGAAGAGTGCAAACCCCAGCGAGAATGCATTTGATCGTCTTTGCATTGTTTTCTGTATTGATGATAATGCTTTTGCAGGTGTCAAGAGGGCAGACAGCCAGATCATTGACATCCGCAATATTTCCGCAGAGGGTAATCACTCTTGTTGTCTTTGTGTCAGGAAAATGCTACCTCGGTTACAGTTCACAGGGCACCCCGGTGCGTAGCAAAAAGACCTTCCATCAGGGCGCATTCGAATTTGCGCGCCCGCTTTTGCGCGCAAATTTACTAAGTCCGGATGGAAGGTCTTTTTGTGGAGCGACGTTGTGACCCACCCGTGAACTGTAACCTACCTCACATTTTCATCCATGACGTCTTTTAAAAGTGTAGACGATTTTTGGCGGATGGTATAAAATAGTAAGGTTGATTTTAAGCAGCAATCAGGCTGCGGAAAGGATATGTCAAATGAAGAAATATGTAGCAGAATTCATTGGTACTTTTGTGCTGGTGTTTATGGGATGCGGCACGGCCATGCTGGTCGGCTGCGATGCGGCTTCGGGGTCCGGATATCTCCTGACGGCGCTGGCCTTCGGCCTTTCGATTGTCGCTGAGGCATACAGCATCGGCAATGTCTCCGGATGCCACGTCAACCCGGCGGTCACGCTGGGCGTCTATATGAGCGGAGGCATGGACAAAAAGGATGTTGCCCCCTATATGATCTCCCAGGTGCTCGGCGCTTTTCTGGGCTCGGCTTGCCTGGCCGTCATTTTCACACTTGGCGGCGTTGAGGATAAGACAGGCGGCTTTGGTGCAAATGCACTCGCCGGCGTCAATGGAAATGCATTTGCAGGACTTCTCACAGAAATCATCCTGACTTTCATTTTCGTTCTGACTATTCTCGGCGTGACCTCCAAGAAGTTCAATCATGGCAATCTTGCTGGTCTCATCATTGGCCTCACGCTGACATTTGTCCACATCGTCGGCATTGGCCTCACGGGCACCAGCGTCAATCCTGCAAGAAGCATTGCTCCTGCCATTTTTGCAGCATGCACCGGAAATGCCGCTCCGCTTGCCGCCCTCTGGGTCTTCATCGTCGGCCCGCTTGTCGGCGGCGCACTCGCAGCTGTTGTCTACAATAACCTGATCGCAGCGGACTGATCAAGCAGAAGGTGTGCCGGGAACCTGAAAACTCCCGGTGGGAACCTATGAACCCCAGCGAGTCGTCGATTTAGGCATCTCGCTGGGGTTCATGCTCTTCCCAGTCTGCCCATGAACCCCAGCGAGTCGTCGATTTGAGCTTCTCGCTGGGGTTCATGCTCTTCCCAGCCTGCCCAAGAACCCCAGCGAGTCGGCGATTTGGGCATCTCGCTGGGGTTCATGCTCTTCCCAGCCTGCCCAAGAACCCCAGCGAGTCGGCGATTTGAGCTTCTCGCTGGGGTTCATGTTCTTCCCAGCCTGCCCAACAACCCCAGCGAGTCGGCGATTTGAGCATCTCGCTGGGGTTCATGCTCTCCCCAGCCTGCCCATGAACCCCAGCGAGTCGTCGATTTAGGCTTCTCGCTGGGGTTTTCGTCTTACAGGGAGTCTTCAAGTGCCTGACACCAGAAGAACCTGAGACCGCAAGTCGGCAGTAGCTGCTTCTATGTCCGGCTTGGCGAAAATGGCGCTGATGACGGCGACGCCGGCAATACCGCTGCCGCGGAGCTCGGTCACGTTGTCGCGGGTGATGCCGCCGATGGCAATGACGGGAATCCTGACTGCCTGACAGATCGCCCTCAAGGTTTCATGGCTCAATACCTCAGCGTCATCTTTGGAACCGGTCGGAAATGCCGCGCCGACGCCGAGGTAGTCAGCCCCCTCTTTTTCCGCAAGAAGCGCCTCCTTCACCGTATGGGCAGAGACACCCAGAATTTTATCGGGTCCCAGAAGTTTGCGCGCCCTGCCTGCTTCCATATCCTTCTGCCCGACATGAACGCCATCGGCATTGATCTTGAGCGCAAGCTCAACATCATCGTCGAGGACAAAAGGAACGTGATACTCCCTGCAGAGCTTCTGGATCTGCAGAGCTTCCTCCTGTATTGCCATGCGATCCAGGTTCTTCTCCCGCAGCTGGACAAATGTGACGCCTCCCCGGAGGGCCATTTCCACCTGATCGACGAGCCTTTCCTCCCCAAGCCAGTGGCGGTCCGTCACCGCGTAGAGAAGAAGCGATTCCTTACTACACTTCATTTTCTTACCCCCTCGCAATCATTTCCCTTATCATACATTTCCTGGTCCTTATTGACAAGAAAAACACGTTCCACTGCGTTCAGGTGAGCCCACGGGGTTACTGTTCACGGGTGGATCACTTTGGCGCTTCGCACAAAGGCCTTCTCCCTTCACTTAGTAATTTTCGCCGCAAAAGCA
>OMTP01000298.1 GCA_900313955.1 uncultured Lachnospiraceae bacterium
TATTGTCCGGCGAATTAAACGCGACTCCATCCGGCACTTTATTCGTGGCTGTTTAGCTGGCTTTGTTGATAGACGCCGCACATTGTATGATGCCGTTCCTGCAGATTATTCGTAAGAAACGTCCCTCCGTCACATTAGATGAGGGAGGGACAGAAGGTCATAACTGGTCCAGATATTTCAGACCGGTGGCAATCGTGGTGGAATCTACGATGTTCAGATGCCTGCTCAGCCGTTCACTGTTCCAGAACAGATCATCCGGCGGAGCAATGGCACAGCCGATATCCAGGGTCGGTATGCAAAGATAGTTTTCAAAAGTTCCGTTGCCTACGATCACATAGAAGGAGGAGCCGCGGCCCTGGATCTCTACTTCCACGCTTGTCTTACTCCGGGAGATCAGGCGGATCTGGGCCGGCCAGCGGGCAGGTGTTTCATCCTCCCACAGCACACATTGATATCTCATAGAAAAGGCCTCCTTATCCGATCGTACATTCATTAACTGCCTGCATGACGATGTCTGCGGAGATCAGGTTCTTGCCCTGAGCGTGCCCGATGACCATTGCTTCATTGCAATACTTGTTGATCATCCTTGCTGTTCCGTCAGAAGCATTCAGGATAGCCTCAATCGCAGCTTCTTCGAAGACTGACTGTGAACAGCCGGCACCGTGCAGTTTCTGCTCTATGTATGCACGGCCTTCATCTTTTGTGAGACCATCGAGATTGTAATTCATGATGATCCTCTGCCTGAGCGGTTCATGGATTGAGAGCTTCAGTGTGTTGTTCAGCTGTGGCAGACCGACCAGAAGGATGATGGCCCGGTCACGTGAGTCTTTTTCAAAGTTGAACAGGATCTTCAGATCGTTCAGGACGGCATTGCTGATATAGTTCGCCTCATCGATGATGATCACCGGGGTCTTGCGCTTGTCAAGAGCAAGGCGGTTGATCTCATCCTGGATCATCTTGAAGTTTTCTGTTTTTCTGTATGCCGGTTCTGCACCGAGAAGGGAGGCCAGGTTTCGATAAAAGTCATTCACTGTCAAGGTAGACAGGCAGGTGTAGACGACCTTGTAAAGAGACGGATTAAGCGCTGAAGACCAGTTTCTGATGACAGTAGTCTTGCCTCTTCCGGGCTGTCCGGTGAGAAGGCCGAACCCTTTCGTTTCGGCGAGATAATCCAGGCGAAACTTTGCTTCGCTGTATTCCTTGCTCTTATAAAGGATCTCACGGGAATTCTTCAGAAACGGATTGAATTCCAGACCGTACCTGGCTGTAAGTTCCATTAGTCTTCACCTCCTGTAAGGCGGACCTTGTCACGCTTGACAGATGCGTTCTCGGTCTTATTGAGCAGGCGGATCGGGGTAAGCGTTCCATCTGCTTCGACGACAAAAATCTGCTCCATATCGGGTGTATAGCGGATTGTAATGCGCTGCTTTGCAAAACGGCAGTCGACCTCGTATTCGATCTGATCGATTACGATGACGCAGTCGGCTGAAACCCGGCGTTCTACTTCGAGGAGGAAAGCGTCATGGAGCTGTTCCTCCGGAAGCCGGACAATCAGCTCCGGTTCCGAGAAGAAACGCTCCTGAGGGGTCTTCCCCTTCAGCGAGGAATGAGGGTGCTGATTATAGCCGCTTACATAAGCCAGAAGGCTTCCGCGAAGTTCATCCAGTGAGTGGAAGTCCCGCATGTCCAGCGCTGCCATCCACTGGTCCTTCAACGTGCGGAACCAGCGTTCGATTTTGGCCTTCTGGATCGGCGTATACGGCTGACAGTAGTTGATGGTGGAACCGATCCGTGCGGCAAGAAGCTCCATCTGGCGATTCCGGTAGGCAGCACCGTTGTCGAAGTTAAAGACCTTCGGTTTTCCGTACTTTGATACAGCAGACTTCATGACGGACATGAGATTGACGAAGTTGTCGTTGAAAAAGACGTCTACCCCCAGAATGAAGCGGCTGGCATCATCGATCAGAGCGATCACATAGACGCGGTGCTTTTTACCGTCTTCCGTCTTCAGATAAGGGCCAACAGAAGAATCCCCGCACCAGACCTCATTGATATGCGGACGCTCATAGCGGCGCAGGTCCTGATTGTTTGACAGTTTCTCCTGGAGCATCAGCTGATTGATAAAACGGCAGACGGTGGATTCGGAAAGCTCGTTTGGACGGACACTTCCCTTGGAAACAAGCTGACGGTAGATCGCAGCGGCGGAAAGCCGTGGGTAGTTCGTCTTAAGATATTTGATCTCTTCACAGAGCTGGTCGTCGATCTTCCTGCTGACCCCGCAGTCGTTCCGGCTTGCCGGGACAAGAGCTTCAAATCCGCCATGCTTGTAATCGAGGTACCACTTTTCAAGCGTTCCGGGAGAATAATGGCGAAGCTCACCGTTCGGGGCCTTGACTCCCCGGGCGGAGGCATCACGAAAGTAGGCACTGAGGGAGCCAAAGCTGTCCGCGGTGCCAGTGATGATGGGTGAGATGGCTGAATAGCGCATCAGGGCAATGTCATGTTTCCTGTTTCTGTTCATCTGGGTGTCCTCCTTGTCTGTTTTTCTACATCATAAGGAGGAACGGTCCCGCTGTCGGGTAATGCTATGTGGTAGCTGTGAACAGCGAATTAGGGGTCCGGTGAATCTGCATGAACTGCATGGAATAGTGTGCAAAACACTCGCGAACCAGTCGGAGCCGGTCTGACAGGCGGATGGCCTCAGAGAGCAGCATCTGACGCCAGCGACGGCGATATCGGAGGATGACGGCCTTGACATCATTCTCATCGATTGCACCTTCCGGTGTGCATACCTGGTTTCGGTCTGCACCGGTTTCATAAGCAACAACGATGATCCGCTGGTCTTCAAGGTCGATCTGGTCGTAAGGAACGATGGATGCGGGAAGAATGGCATGGGTCCGGCCGCATTCAGAACAGATCACACGGCAGATCCTGAGACGAAAGCTGCCCTTTGAAGTACGGACAGTCCGGTAATAGTAGCCGTGGACAGAAAGGCAGGCCGAATGTCCGCAGGTACATTTCAGCTGGTGGAGCTGAAGAGAGTAGACCATGGAATCATAGTCTTTTTGAGAATTAACGTTGCAAATATCAGCAGATACGGTTATCATGAGTTTGCTTGTGTTGATGCGGCCCGCGAGGGAAGCATTGATGCGGTTGGGGACAGCAGGCAGACTTTTCCAGGGTGAGCCTGCTGTCTTTTTATAGACAGCGTCCTATATGATAACACAGAAGAGGGTATCCGCCTCAGATAATCTGCTGTACTTTGCAGAAGATTATTTCAGGTGATACCCTCTTTTATTTCGCTTGATTTTTTGGATATGAGAGGCGGATAAAGTGCGGAACAATA
>OMTP01000207.1 GCA_900313955.1 uncultured Lachnospiraceae bacterium
GTCAAGATGTGGCTTCATCCCACAGGCAAGCCTGTGGGTTTTCGCCTAAGATTTTATAACCAGATGTATAGAATATATAGCAAAGAGATCTCTGTGCCATTATCGATGCCTGAGAAGGTAATTGTGGAGGATTCATCGGGAAAATGTCCGTGCACCGGAAAATCGAGCGATTAAGCGTGAAAGAGACGAATTGAAAACTGACTACTCCCACGGGCAAGCCCGTGGGAGTAGTCAGTCAACGAAGGCAAGACGAAAAGGGAGAAAATCATGAAACTTGCAATGGCACAGATGAAAAATGAAGGAAGCATGGAAGCAAATCTTGAGAAGAGTCTTGCCTTGATCAAAGAAGCAGCACGAAACCAGGCAGATCTTATATTGTTTCCGGAGGTACATTTGACGGACTTCTTCGCACAGTATCAGGAGCAGGATGTTCGGGAGTATGGAGTAGAAATTGATAGTAAGGTGATCAGGGCTTTTCAGGATGCCTGCTGTGAGAATCATATCATGGCGGTGCCCAATATCTATCTCCTTCAGAATGATGCATACTACGACGCAAGCCTGCTGATCGATAAGAAGGGCGGGATTCTCGGCATTCAGAAAATGATTCATGTCGCTGAGGCTCCGCAGTTTTACGAACAGGATTACTACACACCCTCTGATGACGGTTTCCATGTCTTCGATACTGAATTTGGAAAGATCGGTCTGGTCATCTGCTTTGACCGTCATTACCCGGAGAGCATTCGCACAGAGGCATTGATGGGTGCGGACTTGATTCTCATTCCCACAGTCAATGTGAAGACGGAACCATCGGAGAAATTTAAATGGGAGATTCTCATTCAGGCCTTTCAGAACTCTGTTCCCATTGCCATGTGCAACCGGGTTGGGAAGGAAGGCGAAATGGATTTTTCCGGAGAGTCCCTTGTATCGGATGCTAATGGAGAGCTGCTTCTAATGGCAGACGATGATGAGAAGCTTCTTTTCTGTGAAGTGCGCCCGGAACTCTCCGGGAAAATCAGGAGTTCCAGGCCATATACATCACTTCGGAGAAAAGAATTCTATATTTGAACGCTTGGTACCTGGTACCTCGTATCACACTACCTTGACATTTATCGCACCCGTGAACTGTAACGCTCCGAGCAGGTAGAGATGTTAAACTACTTGGAAGGCTTCATCGGGGTGAGGTGAATGGCACCCGGGTGGGGTTAGCCGATCATGGTGGCGAGGTCGTCGTCGACGTTGGTGATGCCGCCGATGCCGAAGTTGTCGACCAGAACTTTGGTTACGTTCGGGGACAGGAAGGCCGGAAGCGTCGGGCCGAGGTGGATGTTCTTGACGCCGAGGGAGAGAAGGGCGAGGAGAACGATGACGGCTTTCTGCTCGTACCAGGCGATGTTGTAGACGATCGGCAGATCGTTGACGTCACCCTTGCCGAAGACTTCCTTGAGCTTGAGGGCGATGAGAGCGAGGGAGTAGGAGTCGTTGCACTGGCCTGCGTCGAGGACTCTTGGAATTCCGCCTATGTCGCCGAGGTCACGCTTGTTGTACTTGTACTTGGCGCAGCCGGCTGTCAGGATCACGACGTCCTTAGGCAGCTTCTTTGCGAACTCTGCATAGTACTCTCTGGACTTCATGCGGCCGTCGCAGCCTGCCATGACGACGAACTTTCTGATGGCGCCGCTCTTGACGGCATCGACGACCTGGTCAGCAAGAGCGAAGACCTGCTCGTGGGCGAAGCCGCCGACGATGGAGCCTGTCTCGATCTCTGTCGGAGCCGGGCACTTCTTTGCAAGCTCGATGATCTCGGAGAAGTCTTTCTTCTCGCCGTACGGCGCATCGATGTGCCTGCATCCCGGGTAGCCTGCGGCGCCGGTTGTGAAGAGACGGTCCTTGTAGCTGTCCTTTGGCGGGACGATGCAGTTGGTTGTCATGAGGATGGGGCCGTTGAAGCTCTCAAACTCCTCTTTCTGCTTCCACCATGCATTTCCGTAGTTGCCGGCAAAGTTGTCGTATTTTTTAAAGAATGGATAATAGTGGGCCGGGAGCATCTCGGAGTGGGTGTAGACGTCCACGCCTGTGCCCTGGGTCTGGTCGAGAAGCATCTCCAGATCCTTGAGATCATGGCCGCTGACCAGAATGCCCGGGTTTGTGCGGACGCCGATGTCGACCCTGGTGATCTCGGGATTGCCGTAGGCGCTTGTATTTGCCTCATCGAGATCGGCCATGCCCTGGACGCCGTACTTTCCTGTCTCAAGAGTGAGGGCGACGAGATCATTTACCGTGAGAGAGTCGTCGAGGGTCGCTGCGAGGGCGCGCTGGATGAAGGCGTCGACCTCGGGATCGTCCTTGAGAAGGGCATTTGCATGCTTGGTATAAGCCGCAAGACCTTTGAGTCCGTAGGTGATGAGCTCGCGCAGGGAGCGGATGTCCTCGTTCCTGGTCGCGAGAACGCCGACCTTCTTCGCCTCCTCGTCAAATGCGCTCTCGTCTGCCTTAAAGAGAGCTGCTTTGGGGAGCTTTGATGCGCCGGAGAGCTGGCCGAGGAGTCCGTCCTTGACAGCTAGGGTCTCCTTGATCCGGGCAACGATGGATTCTCTGTCGAAGTTTGCGTTCGTGATCGTTGTGAACAGGTTGACTGTCACGAGGTGGTCGACAGAGGCGTCGACGGCTTTTCCCTCGTCGCGCAGCTCTGTTGTGACCGCGGACAGCCCCTTCGTCACATAGACCAGCAGGTCCTGCATGCGGGCGACTTCCGGCTTCTTTCCGCACACGCCTGAGATCGTGCAGCCCTTGCAGCCTGCGGTTTCCTGACACTGGAAGCAAAACATCTGATTCTCCATAGTTTCTACATCCTCCTGTTGAAAATGAATGAGCACAATGATTTCGTCTGATGGGAGAACTATACCACCGCCCGGGCGGAAAATATGTTGCTATTGCAACGGATGGACAATGGAGCAATTTAGGTTACTGTTCATACATCAGCCAGTTGCAGCCGCGAAAAAGCACTTCCGGAGTGGACCTCTGAGGGGGCGCTGAACGTCCGGTAGACGTTCAAAGAGCAGCCGACTGAAGCGGAGAGCTAATGGAGGTGGGGAGCGGTAACTCTGAGTTAGTTAATTATAACCTCTCCGAACAGGTAGGAGTACCTAATCGATGAGGATGTGGTATACTTTTCAGCAGAAGATGAAGAGTTGAAGTATGCTGACAATTAGCTTGCTTTGGAGAAGAGTGTATCTACGATGGATGTTTCCTTCTCAACCGAAGATCGAAACATTCGGGAGTGGATGGTGGAAAAAGAAGAAAGGAATTGTGAATCGCATGGCAGAGAATAAAGAGAAGGATGTCCTTGCCGGGAACAGGACAATAGAAGAGAAGATCGGGCTTTTACAGCAGAATCCGACGCCGGAGGCGCTGGCGGTTGCATTGACGGCGATTCGTCGGCAGATGAAAGCGGGCGGGCAGCTTGTCGTGTCGGTCGATGCATCCATGCAGATGCAGGCAATGGAGATCGAGGGTAAGACCTATATCCCGGCATTCACAAGCATGGACGAGGAGATGAAGGGCGACGCAAAGGTCATGTCGACTTTCACGGCAGACATGCAGAAACTGTTTGATTTTGTGCTTTCCAATGAAGAGCTGGATGGAATTGCTCTCAATCCCTGGAATCGGGCCCTGCTTCTTGGCAGACATCTGATCGGGATTGTTCTTGGGCGGGAGTCAGGCACCTGAAAAACCGGCTCTCAGGGATCTGGTATTTGCGGTTTACTATCTTACCTGCACGGAACAGGCAGAGGCGTTACAGTTCACACGTCAGCCAGAAGAGCGATTGGAAAGCGCTTCCGGAGTGGACCTATAGGGGATGTCCACGGAGGAAGCGCTTTCCAGTCGCTCGATGCTGGATGACCCGTGAACTGTAACGCAGAGGCATCGGATATCGAAATGCAGCTTTTGTACCTGTTGACACCTTCTGCATGTGAGTCTATGATGGGGGCTGCTTAACATCATCTGGCTTTTGGATAGGAAGGTATTCTATGAAGAAGGAAATAGATATGCTGCATGGGTCGCTCTGGGACAAGCTGGTGCTTTTTGCCCTGCCCATGGCGGCGACGAGTATTCTGCAGCAGCTCTTCACGGCGACGGATCTGGCGGTGGTCGGCCACTTTGAGTCGAGCACGGCTATGGCGGCGGTGGGATCCAACGCCCCGCTTATTAATCTCCTGATCGGTCTTTTTATCGGCCTCTCGGTTGGGGCCAATGTTCTCATCGCATCCATCATCGGCAAGGGAAAAAGAGAGGAGATTCCCGACGCGGTCCATACGGTCATTTCCGTCGCCCTCATCAGCGGAGCCATTCTCCTCGCGGCGGGAGAGCTTGTGGCACCGCGCATGCTGCTTTTCATGAACACGCCTGTCAAAGTGCTGCCGCTTGCCCAGCTCTACCTGCGCATCTATTTTCTGGGCATGCCCTTTTTCATGCTCTACAACTTCGGATCGGCTATATTGCGGAGCAAGGGCGACAGCACGCGGCCTCTTTTGAGCCTGGCCTCGGCGGGACTCATCAACGTGGCCGGGGACCTCGTGCTTGTCATCATTTTCCGCATGGGTGTCGCCGGCGTGGCCATCGCGACGATCTCGTCCATGGGTGTCAACGCCTGGATGACCCTGCATTTTCTGAAAAAGGAGGAAAATGAGTTCCACTTTACCTGGAAGAGGCTCTGCCTCAGGGGCATTTTCCTGAGGAAAATCCTGGCGATCGGCGTGCCGGCGGGCCTGCAGGGCGTCATTTTCTCCCTTTCAAATGTCGTCATTCAGTCTGCCATCAACAGTTTCGGGCCGACTTGCGTCGCGGGCATGACGGCAGGGCAGAATTTCGAGTACATTACATATTTTGTCATCAATGCTTTTGCCCAGACGGCGGTGACTTTCACGAGCCAGAACTTCGCGGCCGGCGATAAGGAGCGCTGCAAGAAGGTCTGCCGTCTCTCAATGATCGAGGGCATGCTTGGCGCGGCTATCGTGGGCAGCACTTTTGCGCTCGGCCGCCACACATTCATCCGCATTTTCACGAACGACCCGGCTGTCATGAGCTATGCTTACGTCCGCATCCTTTTCGTCGCCATGCTGGAGCTTATGACTGGCGTCTATGAGATCACCGGCGGCTGCCTCCGCGGCATGGGCCACTCTCTCATGCCGACCATTCTCACTATGCTTGGCTGCTGCGGCTTCCGCCTGGTCTGGATCGCGACCGCCTTTCAGAAGTGGCGCAGCGTCCGCACCCTCATGGCCGTCTACCCCATTACCTGGGCCATCACCGGCACCGCCGTCACCATCCTCTACCTCCGCGTCCGGAAAAAGGAGTTCGCGAGGATGGGCGCGGGCGCCTGATTCACTGGCTCCGCAGTGGGCTCAAAGCTTTGGTTACAGTTCACGGGGCACCCCGGCGCGGAGCACAAAGGCCTTCTTCCGGAGCGC